>CAYYZU010000351.1:0-2115 GCA_964476205.1 uncultured Actinomyces sp.
CTACCGCGCGGCGGGCGAGGACACCCCCGTGCGCGTGCTCCACCACGTGGTCTGACCTCATCGGCGACCTATTCGCGCCCGCCACGGATGTATAGGGCCTAGCCTCGGGCCATGTCGAAGCGTCCCTCCGTGGCTCTTGTCGTCCTTCTCGGGGCTGTATTCCTCTCCGCGTGCGGGGGCATACCGGTAACCGTCGACGAGCCCACGGCCAGCCCCGCGAGCACCGCGGCAACCGCGGAAAGCTCTGCGGCAACGTCGGAAACCCCATCGGCCAGCGTCGAAAGCCCCGCAGTGAGCGAGGTGCCCGATGCCTTCGCGAACCCCGAGGAGGCCCTAGCGAATCCGGATGCGAGCGCTGAGGACCTCATGGATGCGTGGTTCGGGCTCCTGGCGCTCGCGGCGCCCGGTGGTGGCAAGGTCGCGTCGTCCTCTGAGGAGGTGGAGGCGTCGATGAAGGTGATGAGGACCTATCTCGATCCCGCCTTCACTTTGGTGCGCGCGACGGGCCAGCGATACACGGCGGGCAACTACGTGCCTGTGAACATCCGCGCGTACGAGCTGTCGGACTTCGTCGTAACTGAGCCGCGCGAGGACATCCGCGTCATTCGTTTCTTCGTCAGCCAGGCCGGTGCGACGTCGCCGGATGCGGGCGTGGTCTTGTCAGAGGAGAAGGCTCCGCGCATTGTGGTGCTGCGCTGGGACGAGGGGCTGGGTCATTGGGTGATGGTGAGTTACGCCAATTTCAACAAGGCGATCGCAGCAATCTGCGAGCAGGACCCCATTGTCGTCAAGGGCGAGACACCCAACACGAGCAAGGAAGACCTGGCCCTAGGCATGTCGCTCGTGGAGTGGGAGGCCGCCAACGCAACGGGGAAACCGACAGATGAGGTCGGGCAGTCCCCCGCCGCTCAGGTGCAGTTCGCTGACGGGCAGGGATGGCCGACAACCGACGAGGCGACGATCGACGACTGGACTCCCGCCAAGTCATACGAATTCGACAACGTCGGGGTCGCGCGTAACGGTGATGTCGTCGTCGTCTCTTACGACGTTGTGGTGGACGGTGTCGTCATTGAGGGGGAGGAGTTCCGGGACACGGCAACACCGCGTCTGGCCACGTACCTACGTGATTCCGATGGCAAGTGGCAGAGAATCTCGATGGGCAGCTTCAATGTGCCCGAGGGAGTGCCCGCGGACGTGGAATGCGTGTCGCTGGCACCGTGACATGCGCGAAGCGCGAGGCTGCGCTCCAGTGGGCGGCGTCCACGCTCGCCACCGCAGCCCTCGCCTCGGATGAACGCGTCGGCTAGGCGAGGGCCTCGCGCATCGCGGCGATGTGCGCAGGAGTCGAACCGCAGCACGCACCGATGACCGTGAACCCGAGGTCGCGCATCTCCACGGCGTAGCCCGCCATCTCCTCAGGGGTGCCATCGAAGACGAAGGTGTCGCCCTGGAGCTTGGGCAGCCCCGCGTTGGACTGCACCATGAGGCGCACGCGCCCCGCGCCCGCCTCGGCCAGTTGGGCAGCGATGATGCGCATCTCATCAAGACCGCGGCCGCAGTTTGCGCCGATGACGTCGACCCCCATGTCGGACATGGCCTGCACGGCCATGGCGGGGGAGACGCCCATCATGGTGCGGAGGTTGGTGTCGAAGCTCAGCGTGGCGAAGACGGGAAGGCCGGGAGCCTCCTTGCGTGCGGCAGTCACCGCAGCCTCGACCTCGGAGAGGTCGCTCATCGTCTCGATGAGGATGCCGTCGACTCCACCGGCGACGAGTCCGCGGATCTGCTCCCCGAACATCTCGGCGGCCGAGTCGATGGTGAGGTCGCCCATCGGCTCCATGAGCTCACCCGACGGTCCGATGTCGCCGAGCACGAAGGTGCCGGGGTGGCGGTCCGCCACGCGCCGCCCCAACTCCGCAGCTGCCCTATTGAGGTCCTCGACCCGGTCCTCGAGTCCGTGCATCTGGAGCCGTGCGCGCGTGCCGCCGAACGTGTTGGTGGTGAGCAGTCGCGAGCCCGATGATGCATAGCCCTCGAGCACGCCCTCGACGACATCGACGTGCTCGACGTTCCAGAGCTCGGGTGCGCCGCCCTCGTTGTTGCCGAGGTCCTGCA
>CAYYZU010000352.1:0-2098 GCA_964476205.1 uncultured Actinomyces sp.
ACTCGACGTGGTGGGGATCGACGGAGTTCTCCATGATCTGCAGCCAGTTGCACGGCAGGGTGGCGTAGCCACAGTCCTTGATCCCGTCCATGACAAAGACGTCGAAGCGGGGCAGCTCGGGCGCAGGGTCGGGCCCGACGTACACCCAGATCATGCCGCCCATGGCCTGCGCCTTACCGGCCTTCTGCTTGACCCGGTCACGGAAGTTCTGGTTGTCGGCCTCGGCGGGCTGCTCGACGCAGTTGCCCTCGAAGTCCCACTTCCAGCCGTGGTATCCGCAACGGATGCCGTCCTCGTGCACGACACCGTAGGTCAGGGAGGCGCTGCGATGCGGGCAGGCCTCGGCCACGATGCCGTACTTGCCACCCTTGGGCGTCTTGAAGAGCGTCCAGTTCTCACTGAGTAGGCGCACCGTCTTGGACGGCACGGTGTCGAAGTCCTGCTCGAAGGCGATGGGGTACCAGTAGCGGCGCAGCAACTCCCCCATCGGGGTGCCGGGTCCGACCTTGGTGAGTTCCTCATTCTGCTCGACGGTCAGCATGGGCGGTCCTTCCAGTATCCGGTCCCTCGAAGGTACCGGGGCTTGCGGTTGACGCTAGGGATTGCGCGGTCCTGGCGGGAGGTCGTTGTCCCTCCCGGCGGGACCGGGGTTCGGGAGGGGACCAAAGTCCCCTCCCGAACCGTTCGTTCAGTCCAGTCAGTACTGCTCAGTCGAGCACCGTGACGACGCCGTTGTTGCCGTCGACGCGGATGCGCTGTCCTGTCTTGATGTTGGTGGTGGCGAAGCCGGTCCCCGTCACGGCCGGGAGGCCGTACTCGCGGCAGACGATGGCCGCATGGCTCATCATGCCGCCGGTGTCGGTGACGGTGGCCTGGATCTTGCCGAAGATCGGCGCCCAGGACGGCGCGGTAAGCGGTGCGACCAGGATCTCGCCCTGCTGGATTTCGCCGATCTGGTCCGGCGAGAAGATGACGCGGGCCGGGCCTTCGACGAGTCCGGGCGAGGCCGCCATGCCGCGAAGCTCACCTTCTTTGGCATCGCCGCCGCCGAGCCAGGCCGTCACGCTGTCCGAGGTGATGCCCCAGAGCATGACGGTGAAGGGCTCCGTGATGACCTCCGGCGGCGCACCGAGTGCCGGCACCGGCTTCCACGAGCTCAGTGCCTTGCAGATGCCCTTGCGCTTCTCGATGATCGCGGGCCAGCGCCCCGGCCCCGCGGGGGGCTCGGGTGTGGCCCAGGAGACGTAGTAGTCCCACAGAGCATCCTCGACCTCGGTGCGCTTGAGGTAGAAGATGTCGTTGGGCTCGCTCCAGAAGCCCTCCTTGACGAAGACCTCGCCGAGCTGGCGCATCTTGCGCCAGATGACCGAGTGGCTCCAGTGCTCAACGTAGAAGTTGTGGTTCTCGACGTAGGGGAACACGACGCGTGCCAGCCCCAGCTTGCCCTGGAATGCTTCGCGGTCCTCGTCAGTAGCGAGCAGTTCTGAGTACTCGTTGACCACTCGATCTCGCTCAGCGCGAATGGCTTCCATCGGGCGGTTGAGGTCCTCGCCCGACTGCAGCTTGACGATGTAGTCGTTGATGAAGTCGAAGGGGATCTCGACGTTCTCGATCCAGATCTTGTCGGAGTGGTAGAAGCCCGAGCCCGTGGAGAAGTTGAACCACGGCTCGGCCGACTCCTGGAAGGACGCGATCCAGGCGCGGCCAGCATCGGACCCCTTGAGGATCTCGCACGTCTGCTCCACGTCGCCCGCAGCGAATGCCTCAGCGATGCCCGAATCCAGGGCGACGCGCGCCAGGCGCTTGAGCTCCTCGTCGGGCCTGAAGAGATCGACCTCGACGCCGGCGACCATCTTGGCGATGGCGAGGTCCGGGATGCCGGGGAATGCCTGCTTGCAGAAGCCGAAGAAATCCAGGTAGGCGGCATAGCCGAGGTTGAGGAACTCGAAGTGGTAGTTCCACAGCTTGAGCGCCAGATCGAGCAGCGTGCGGTAGTTCTCCTGGATCTGGTAGCCGGAGCCCAGACCAGCACCGGACTTCACGACGCCGTCGGCATCCTCGATCTCGGGAAGCGGCTCGAAGTTGACGCTCTCGAGCT
>CAYYZU010000353.1:0-2093 GCA_964476205.1 uncultured Actinomyces sp.
GCCGTACTCGACTCGGGACCTTCGGCGCCGTACTCGACTCGGGACCTTCGGCCCGGTGACCGGGCCCTCCGGCCCCCCTCATGCTTCATCGGGATAGCGCATGCTGGAGCCTGAGCCGGGAGGAGGTTGATCGTGGGCGCAGGCATTGTGGTGGGGTACGACGGTTCCGAGCACTCCAGCATCGCCGTTGATTGGGCTGCTGCCGAGGCGGCATCCCGCGGAGTGATGCTCACCTTGGCGGCCGCGACCGCCGTGCCCCTCGAGGGCATGCGCTTCGGCGGATCACTACTCAGTCCCGACGCGATCGACGACCTGCTAGAGCGCCTGCAGGAGGCGACCCAGGCCCGTGCGGACGAGGCGCGCACGGCGCACCCCGGGCTCGATATCGCAGTGAAGGTCGCGCTCGGCAGTCCGGCCTCCGTGCTCGTGGAGGCCAGCGCGAACGCCGACATGGTGGTCGTGGGCAGTCGTGGCATGGGCGGCTTCAGGGGGCTGCTCGTCGGTTCTGTCGGCGTGCAGGTGGCCAGCAATGCCGCGTGCCCGGCTGTCGTCGTGCGCAAGGCACCGTCGCCGACCGCATCAACCGTGGTCGTCGGCGTCGATGGCTCCGAGTTGTCGCTCGCTGCACTCGACTTCGCCTTCGACATGGCCGATCGCCGTGGCTGGCGCGTCCTCGCTGTCCACGCTTGGGAGATCCCCGCCTACGACGTGCTCGCAGCGCCCAGCGGGCCACCGCCTATTGATGTCGAGGAACTCGCCGCTAGCGAGGAACGTGCCTTCGCGGAGTCCCTCGCCGGACTGCGGGAGCGCCATCCGGACGTCGTAGTCGATCAGGCCGTCGTCAAGGGCCAGTCGGTGCGCGCGATCCTCGACGCCTGCGATGACCCCGCTCTCATCGTGCTGGGCACACGCGGGCGCGGGGAGTTCCTCGGGGCCGTCCTCGGTTCGGTGAGCCAGGGCGTCCTCCATCGCGCCAAGGTGCCCGTCGCAGTGATCGGGCCCGGTGATGATGGGGATGAGGCATGACGGGAGTGCACGTGGATCGCTCGACCATCACCGTTGCCGATATCCGCCGCTCCCCCGTCATGACGATCCGCTCAGGCGACACGCTGTGGGATGCCTGGCAGTTGATGTTCGTCTCGGGCATGCGCAATCTGGCTGTGGTGGACGAGGGAGGCAGCAGCATTGGGGTCCTGAGCGATCGGGCGATCCTCACTGACCTGCCCATCACGGAGAAGCACCTGGCCGGCCGACATGTCAGCGATGTCATGTCCTCCCCGGGCAGCGTCACCGACGATACGTGCGCGCAAACAGCCGCGAACCGGATGGCGCGTCACTCCGTCGAAGCGCTTCCCATCGTGACCGACTCCGGTCGGCCCATCGCCATGCTCACAGCGGCCGACCTCATCGAGTGGGTTGCGCGCGACTGATCTCGGTCAGGCCTCCGGGGGGCCTTCGTGGCGGCCCACCTCGCGGGTGAGGCTGCGCGTCAGGCTCTGGAGGAGCCTCACCGACGCCGAGAGCACCAGGACGCTGAAGAACATCTGCACGAGCACCGTGCCGCGCGCGAGTTGACCCTGGGCGGCGATGTCACCGAAGCCGATGGTCATGAGCGTCGTCATGGTGAAGTAAAGCGAGTCCAGGGGCGTCTTCATGCCGATGATCTCGCCGGTTTGCTCGGCGATGGCGAGATAGGTGAGGGAGAAGAGCGCGAGCACCTCAAGGACCATGATCCCGAGGACGCTCGCGCGCAGGCCGATGGGGTTCAGGTGTATGCGGCAGATGTCGCCGATGAGCATGTTGAGGAAGGTGAAGGTCAAGATGGCTAGTCCGACGACGAAGAGCGCCACCTGGAGCCACGGTAGCTCGGCGTCGGTGGCCAGGATGACGGCCAGGGCCGCGAGGAAGCCGCCGACCACAATCGGCGGCAGAAACAGGCTGGGGTAGTGGTCCCGGATCACGGCCGCTCCTCTCCTCGTCCGGCGAAACTACCCGATCCGGGCTGTCGAGCCCCTCGCCGCGCCCGGCGGTAATCTCCTGCCATGGCCTCGCAGGATCGACTCGTGTGGATCGACTGCGAGATGACCGGGCTC
>CAYYZU010000354.1:0-2085 GCA_964476205.1 uncultured Actinomyces sp.
ACGCGCCGTCCTCCTCGCTCGCGGTCCACGCGGATGGCGCTCGCTCTGTCGACTCCTCACCGCTGTTCACGCCGAGCGCGACGATGCACGCAGCGCCGCTGCATCCCTCGACCAGATCGCCGCCCACGCCGACGGACTCGTCGCACTCCTCGGCCCGCACTCGCCTGTCGTCGAGGCACTCGCCATCCGCCGCCCCGATCTCGCCGATGCGCTCGTCGCGCCGTGGCGCGAGATCTTCGGCGCGGCCCTGCGCATCGAGGTCGTCAGCCATCGTGCGCGCAGCGGACCGCTCTCCACCGCGGTCGCCGCGCGCGCCCTCGGCTGGGCCCGCGATCGCGGCATCACCCCCGTCCTCGCTCACGCCGTGCGCTACGCCGCCCCCGGGCAGGGGCGCCTCGTCGACGTCCTCGATGCCACGCGCCGTCTCGTCGCCCTCGACGATCGCCACCGCGACCGCCCCAATGCCCAGGGCTTCCTCGCCCCGACGGACTTCATGGCCGATATCGCCGATGAGATCGCCCAGGCTGCGGGCGCGAGCCGGCGCACCTCCCGCGACCTTCTCGCTGCCGCGGTCGAGCTCGCGGGGGAGTGCGCTCTCACCCCGGCCGATCTCGGCATCGGCGAGGTCGTCGTGCCCGAACTCGACGTCGTCGTCGGCCGCACCTCCTCGCTGAGTGTCGAGTTGCGGCGTGATTTTGGCCGAAATTCGACCCGCAACTCGACACTCGGCACAGCGGACGCGGCACGCGCCGACCCGATCCTGCGTGCCCGGTGCGAGTCGGGCCTTGATCGCTACCGCGGGGCCGAGCGCATCGCGGCGCGCCACCGGCTCGAGGAAGAGCTGCGCACCATCGCCACCCTCGGCTTCGCCACCTACTTCCTCACCGTCGCCGAGGTCGTCGACCTCACCCGGGGCTTGGGCATCCGTGTCGCCGCGCGCGGCTCAGGTGCAGGAAGCCTGGTCAACCACCTGCTCGGCATCTCCGGCATCGATCCGATGCGCCACGGCCTGCTCATGGAGCGCTTCCTCACCCCGCTGCGCCGCCAGCTCCCCGACATCGACATCGACGTCGAGTCCGCGCGCCGCCTCGAGGTCTACGACGCCATCATCGAGCGCTTCGGCACCGAGCGAGTCGCCACCGTCTCGATGATGGAGACCTACCGCGTGCGCCACGCCATCCGCGATGTCGGCGCCGCACTCGCCCTGCCGCCCGGCGAGATCGACACCCTCGCCAAGGCCTTCCCCCACGTGCGCGCCCGCGATGCGCGCGCGGCCCTGCGCGACCTGCCCGAGCTGCGTGACTCCGGGCTCGGCCGCATGACCGCGCGCGGTGAGCTCGACCACTTCTGGCAGCTCGTCGAGGGCCTCGACGGCCTGCCCCGTCACGTCGCCATGCACCCCTGCGGCGTGCTGCTCTCCGACGCCACCCTGCTTGATCGCACCCCGGTCGAGCCCAGCGGCCAGGGCTATCCCATGAGCGCCTTCGACAAGGACGACGTCGAGACCCTCGGCCTGCTCAAGCTCGACGTCCTCGGCGTGCGCATGCAGTCCGCCCTCGCCCATGCCGTCGCCGAGATGGAGCGCGTCGACGGCGAGCGCATCGACCTCGACGCCGTGAGCCTCGACGACCCGGCGGCGTACTCCCTCATCCAGTCGACCCGCACCCTCGGCTGCTTCCAGATCGAGTCACCCGGCCAGCGCGAGCTCATCGGCAAGTTCGCCCCCGACACCTTCAACGACATCGTCATCGACATCTCGCTCTTCCGCCCCGGCCCGGTCAAGTCCGACATGGTCACCCCCTTCCTGCGCGCGAGGCAGGGATGGAACGACCCCGTCTACGTCCACGACGACCTGCGCCCGATCCTCGCCGAGACCTATGGAGTCGTCGTCTTCCACGAGCAGGTGCTGCGCATCGTGGCCACGATGACCGGCTGCTCCCTCGCCGAGGCCGACGAGACCCGCCGCTCCATGGGCTCGCCCGAGGGCCAGGACGACGTGCGCGCGTGGTTCTATCCCGCTGCCCTCGCCCACGGCTACGACCTCGTCACCGTCGAGCGCGTGTGGGAGGTGCTGCGCGCCTTCGC
>CAYYZU010000355.1:0-2082 GCA_964476205.1 uncultured Actinomyces sp.
CGCCGAAGCCGATGACGGGGATGGAGCGGCCGTCGTTCATCTCGACGAGCGGGGCAAAGGCCATGGTGACTCCTCAATGTCGGGCGAGCGCCCAGTCTCCCAGAGTCGCCGGGCACGGCTACCCGACCTACAGTCATGGGGTGTCCACCCCGCTCGCCGACCGTCCACTCACGCAGCCGCATCCGTCGCGGCTGCCGGAGTCGCACCCGGCGTACGACGAGATCCTCGCCGCGCACAAGGCGGCCATGGATGCGGGCGAGGCGGGGTACGCCGATCCGGTGACGGGCTACTTCGTCATGACAGCCGAGACCCACGCACGGCGCGGCTTCTGCTGCGACAACGGCTGCCGTCACTGCCCCTACGTGACCTGACGGGTCCGGCAGGACCACTCGCTAGGTCGAGTGCTTGTCCACACTCATCCCGCGCATCACTCGCCACTCTCGCTTAGGGTGCTGGCATGGCCGAGCCCCGATCGACGCAGGCGCGTGGTGCGCGCGTGCTCGGTGAGCGCGGCAAGCCCAAGCCCGAGCGAGCTGCTCCCGAGGACGTCGCTGATCCGGCCGCTCCCCGGCGCGTCGTCAACTACGCGCTCCAGCGGCGTTCGGTGCTCCGGGGCCTCTACGGCGGACAGGCATTCAACGGCTTCGATATCTGCGACGCCGATCCTTATCTCCTGCGCGCGGCTCGCTTCCACGGCACGCCCACCGAGGATCCCTGCCCGGTCTGCCGCGTGACTGATGGCCGCGAGACGCTCGCGCACGTCACCTATGTCTACGGGGAGCAGCTCGGTCACATCGCCGGCTCGGCCATCGATCCCGCTCGCCTGCCGGGCATGGCCTATGAATACGGCGAGTTCCGCGTGTACGTCGTCGAGGTGTGCCAGTCCTGTCACTGGAACCACCTGGTGACGAGCTACATGCTCGGTGACGGCAAGCCGCGCAAGGCGCCGCCGAAGCCGCGCGACCTTCTCGACTGACCTCCTTGACTAGGCCGAGGCAGTGACCTTGTCTTCCTCCTCTTCCTCGCGCCGCCGATCGGCGGGGAGTCCGAAGGAGGCGATGAGCGCGATCACCATTGCGCCGCCCGCCACCCCGGCCATGATCTGCACCGCGCGCGTGTAGGACTGCTTCGCCTCGGCCGCCACGTCGGCCATGCCCGGCTGCTGCTCGAGCGGGATGATCGCCTCGCCAGAGGTGTTGACGACTTCGTCGACGATCTGGGTGCGCTGCTCCTCCGACAACTGCGGTTGGTTAACCGTGAGGTCGTTCGTCAGGGCAAGCCCGAGTGAGACGAAGAGGACGGTGCCGAGCATGGCTGAGCCCAGGGTGGAGCCCACTTGCCGCAACGTAGAGGTCACCGAAGATGCACCACCGGAGCGCTGCGGCGGTACGTCGGTGAGGATCACGTTGGTGAGCTGGGCACTGTCGAAGCCGAGGCCGATGCCATAGACGAAGAGCGGAATCGCCATCCACCAGGCAGACCGGTCGACGCTGATCGTCAGGATCACGCCGACGATGCCCAGGATCTCGAGCACCATGCCGAGGCGTACGACGCGCGTCGAGCCGAGCGCCGCCGAGACATGTCGTGCTGCGCCGCCGGCGAGCACCGCGCCGATTCCGAGGATGGCCAGGAGTGCGCCGGTTTGCAGGGCGCTAAAGGACTGCACGGACTGCAGCCACAGGGGTAAGGCGAAGAGCACGCCGAACTCGCCGAGAGAGACCAGGGTTGCGACGACGTTGCCGTAGCCGTAGCGACGGATGCGGAAGAGCGAGAGGTCCATGAGCACGCTCTTGCCCGCCTTGGCGCGCCGAGACTGCGAGAGGACGAAGAGCGCGAGCAGCACGAGACCGATACCCAGGGCGATGGGGACGGGTGAGATCGCGCCCGGGTCCAGCGAGACAGGGCCTAGATCCCAGGTAGTGATGAGCGTCCACCATCCGAGCGCCTGGCCCTCGATGAGGGCGAAGACGACGAGTCCTAGGCCGATCGACGACAGGAAGACCCCGCCGATGTCGAGACGTTTCTTGTCCTCGCCCTTGGACTCGACGATGACGAACCACACCATGACGAGGCTGATGAGCC
>CAYYZU010000356.1:0-2074 GCA_964476205.1 uncultured Actinomyces sp.
TCACGCCCGTCACCGGGCCGGAGCTGGAGTACTACGTGATGGAGGAGCGCGACGGCCGCTGGGAGCGCACCTTCGACCACAAGGGGCTCGTCTACACGACGGGCGCCATGGTCGATCCGCACGGCTACTTCCTCCACACCCTGCGCATGTGCGACAAGCTCGACATCGGCGCCTTCGCCGGCAACCACGAGTTCTGCCCCTCGCAGTACGAGATCAACCTCTGGCACGCCGATGCCATGTTGTCAGCCGACCGGACCTTCATCTTCAAGACGGCGATCAAGGACATCACGCACCGTCAGGGCTTCCTTGCCTCCTTCATGGGCAAGCCCTTCAACGACGAGGGCGGGAGTGGCTTCCACATGCACTTCTCCGTGGAGCGCGGCGGCGACAACATCATGGCCGACGCGAGCGGCGAGCTCACTCCCACGGCGCTGGCGATGATCGCGGGCATCCTCGAGCACGCGCCCGCGCTCTCGGCGCTGAGCAATCCGACCGTCAACGCGTTCAAGCGCCTCGGGCCCGACACGCTCGCGCCCTACCGCGTCAACTGGGGTCTGGACAACCGCTCGACGATGGTGCGCATCCCGCCGGAGCGCGGCAAGGGCACGCGCCTGGAGCTGCGCATCGGTGACGGCGCAGCCAACCCCTATGTCATCTCCGCGGCGATCCTCGCGGCCGCCCTTGACGGAATCCGCCGCGAGCTCGCGCCCCCGCCTGCACTCGAGGGTTGGACCTACGAGGACGAGTCCGCTCCGGTGCTGCCCATGACACTCGAGGATGCGCTCGCCGCGCTCGACGCGGACGACGTACTCAAGGACATGCTCGGCAAGACCTTCGTGGACACCTTCGTCACGATGAAGGCCGACGAGGTGCGCCGCTACAAGGAGGCTGCGGCCGACCCGTCGACCCGCGAGGTCACCGACTGGGAGGTCCGGGAGTACCTGCTCCACTACTGATGCCCGAGGGCATCAAGGACGTCGAGCAGGGTGCGCGGGCTTGCGATCCGTAATCCCGGAACGGCATGGCTCAGCAATGCTGCGTCACCGGTGACCAGGCAGTCTGCGCGCGAGGTCACCGCAAGATCGATGAGGTAGCGATCGCCGTCGTCAGGAGGCGGCGGCGCGTCCGTGAGCGCATCCGAGTGAGCTTCGCCGGCATCCCGGATAAGTCCGACGATGATCGCCGCCTCTTCGGGGCTGAACCACTCACGGAATCGAGGCCGCGCGCAGACCAGGGCAAGCTCATCCAGTAGTTGTGGCGACCATAGGAGTTGGAACTCACCCTCAATCCATCTCCGGACAAGCTCACTGGGGGCCCCGCGCGAGGAAATAAGGGATGAGATCAGCACGCCCGGGTCAACGACGGCGCGAAGCATGCAACTCCTCGTAGGCGACCTGCTCGGCCACCTCGGGATCAACCTCTGAGTTCCGGGCCCAGATGTCGTCGAGCACATCCCGACCGAGGATCCGACGCAGGGCGAGCTCGAAGACCTCGGAGTCCTTCATGTCCTTGCGGGCCGCGTAGACGCGGGCGCCCCGCAGGAGGTCCTCATCCACGTAGATGGTGGTTTTCGCCTTCGCCATGGAATGAGGATACCATTAAGACGGAAAAAGGGATATCCGTTAGATTGCTTGCGAGCGGTCCTCGAGGAGCGTGCCACCGGCGAACGTCGTGCCGACCTCGCGGTAGTAGCCGCCGATGACCTCGCGCACGGGCAGGAGCGAGGCGGGCTGATCCCACTCGGAGTCGTGCAGGGTCAACTCGGCGTCACCACGCCAGGGCTGGCCGAGGTCGGCGTCGCGGCCGCCCATGGTGACGACCTGGTCCAGGCTGAGCGCTCCTCCCGCGATGCTCGGCCCCGCGATACTCGGCATCGTGCGGTGATGGAGCATTGGCAGGGCGTTGACGAAGCCGTTGGTGTCGCTCGGCTCGCGCAGGGTCACCTTCGCCGTCGCGAGACGGTGGTCGTACGCCGCCAGCGTCGCGCCGAAGGTGCCCCCGGGGGCGACGCGCGGCGCCGCCTTGCCGTGGTTCATCGCACGCGTGACGTAGATACTGCCGAGCTTCTTGGGGT
>CAYYZU010000357.1:0-2072 GCA_964476205.1 uncultured Actinomyces sp.
GCCGACCCGGAGTACGGCTTCTACAGCCCCCACAGCTGGTGGCCCCTGCCCGTCGGGTTCGGATCCATGCTCATCGCGCTGGGCTTCATCTTCGCGGCGTGGCTTGCCGTCTTCGGCGTCCTGGTCTTGCTCGTGGCGGTCATCGGCTGGCTCTTCGAGTACTACCGCGGTGCCTTCGCGCGCTGATTCCGCTCCGGCCCCGGGTTATCCTCGGGGTATGCGTCGCACACTCGTGGCTTCCGCGGCCTCTCTCGCCGTGATCGGGGTGACCGCCTGCCAGCCCTCCCTGGAGTTGACCTCCTCGGCCCTGCCCGACGCCTCGATCGCCCAGATCGGGCTGGTCGACGCGATCACGCGTGAGGCGCCGATCGACCGCCCCATCGTGGTGCACGTCGATCACGGGCGCCTCACGGACGTCGTCGTCACCCAGGGTCCGAGCCGGATCATCAAGGGGGAGTACTCGAACGACGGACGCACGTGGACCTCGCAGCGCTCCTACCTGGACTTCGACTCGACGTACAACGTCACGGCCACGGCCGTCGATCCACGAGGCCAGACGAGCACGCTGACGGAGAAGATCCGCACGGTAAACCCCGACGGGTTCCTCAAGGCCACACCGACCTTGGAGGCCGGCACGGAGTTCGGCGTCGGCATGCCGCTCACCGTTGACTTTGACGAAGAGGTCAAGGACCGAGCCGCGGTCGAGAAGGCCATGATCGTGCGGACGCCCACGCCCATCGAGGGCGCGTGGTACTGGACGGGGCCCACGCAGGCGATCTATCGGCCCAAGGACTTCTGGCCGGGCAACACCGACATCGAGCTCGACATCGACCTGCGTGGCGTCGAAGCCTCGCCGGGCCTGTGGGGCAAGGACAACGTGCGTACGACGTACCGCACGAGCGACAGCGTGGTCATGGAGGCCGACGCGAATTCGCTCATGTTGAAGGTCTTCATCAATGGCAAGAAGGAACGCACCATCCCCGTCACGATGGGCATGCCGGGCTACGAAACCCTCTCGGGCACGAAGCTCATCATGACCAAGGAGCGCACCCGGATCATGGACAACGCCACCGCGGGCGTGTCCGAGGATGATCCCGACCACTACCGCGTCGAGGTCGACTACGCGATGCGCCTCACCTGGCACGGCGAGTTCCTCCACGCCTCACCGTGGGCCGCGGGTGCCTGGGGCAATAGTCGTATCAGCCACGGCTGCACGTCCATGAGCGTCGACAACGCCGCCTGGCTCTTCGACGTCACCAACATCGGCGATCCCATCACCATCACGGGCACCCCCTTGAAGCAGAACCCAGGCAACGGCATCACGGTGTGGAACATCTCGTGGCAGGACTGGCTCGACAAGTCCGCCACGGGAGCCCACCTCACCTCACCCGAGGTCTGATGTCCGCCCTGGACGATCTCGGCTCCGGCAAGTACCTCTCGCTCACCACCTTCCGTCGCGACGGCACTCCCGTCGCGACGCCCGTCTGGCTCGTGCGCGACGGCGATGCGCTGCGCGTCATCACGCAGGCCGACTCCGGCAAGGCGAAGCGGCTGCGCAACAACGACCGCGTGCTCCTTGCCCCGTGCGATGCGCGCGGCAGCCTCAAGGGGGATCAGGTCGAGGGCACCGCGACCCTGGAGGACGCTGCCGAGACCGCGCGCACCGCACAGCTCATCGAGGCGCGCTACGGCCTGCTGGGCAAGCTCCTCATGTGGCGCAGCCGACGGGCCTCCCGCAAGCCCGGCGCAGCGGGCCAGGTCGGCATTCGCGTCATCGTCGCCGTCTAGGAGCCGTCACTCCACGGTGATGCGCCCATCGGGCGCGGGGACCTGCGTGACGACGCCGTCAGCCGCGTCCTTCTTGATCGCGGCGACGATGTCGTCGAGGTAGGGCCCGCGGATGACGGCCTCGGCCGGCCGGAAGACATCCACGTAGCCGTCACCGCCGTAGACCATGAAGTCGACCGTCGTCACGGTGTAGGTCTGGTCGTCGCGGGGGATGGGGGTGCCGTCTGCCAGGGTGACGCGGGTGATCCGCTGCCCCACGGGCAGATCCGGGTCGAAGGCGAATC
>CAYYZU010000358.1:0-2064 GCA_964476205.1 uncultured Actinomyces sp.
CTGTGGAAGGTCTTCGGACCGCAGGCGGACAAGATCGTCGGCACGCCGTACGCCGACCTGTCTCGTGAGGAGCTCCTTGCGGACACGGGGTGCACGGCAGCCGTGCGCGACGTCAGCTTCGACGTAGCCGAGGGCGAGGTCTTCGTCGTCATGGGGCTGTCCGGATCGGGCAAGTCCACGCTCGTGCGCTGCCTCACCCGCCTCGTTGACGCGACCGCGGGCGAGGTGATCATCGAGGGCGAGGACATCCTCAAGGCCAACGAGAAGCAGCTGCGACACCTGCGCCGCACGGAGTTTTCGATGGTCTTCCAGCACTTCGGCCTGCTGCCGCACCGCAAGGTGATCGACAACATCGCCTATCCGCTCGAGATCCAGGGCGTCAAGAAGGAGGACCGCTACTCACGGGCTGAGGAGGTGATCCAGCTCGTCGGCCTCAGCGGCTACGCAAACTCTTACCCCGAGCAGTTGTCTGGCGGCATGCAGCAGCGCGTCGGACTCGCGCGCGCCCTGGTCGTCGATCCGGACGTGATGTTCCTCGACGAGCCCTTCAGCGCACTCGATCCGCTGATTCGGCGCGACATGCAGGACGAGGTCATCCGCCTACACCGTGAGCTCGGCAAGACGATGGTCTTCATCACTCACGACCTCAGCGAGGCCATGAAGCTCGGCGATCGCATCGCGATCATGCGCGACGGCTCGGTGGTGCAGATGGGCACCGCCATGGACCTCGTCCTCCACCCGGCGGATGCCTACGTCGAGGACTTCCTGCGCGACATCCCCAAGAGCCACGTGCTGACGCTCGAGACCATCGCCCGCCCGCTGCGCGAGGGTGAATCGGGTGACGGACCCGCCGTCCCAGGCGACACCATCATCAAGGAGGCGACGCACCAGATCATCGCCTCCGTCGCCCCGGTGCGCGTCATGCGTGACGGAGCGCTCGTCG
Organism: uncultured Actinomyces sp.; assembly: GCA_964476205.1. GTDB lineage: Bacteria > Actinomycetota > Actinomycetes > S36-B12 > S36-B12 > Mxb001. Next base: position 944 of record CAYYZU010000358.1, read on the forward strand.
GTTACGTCGGCAGTGATGATGTCCTCACCCTCATCGCCGGCGACCGTGACTCGGAGCTGGGCGACTAGCCATGAAGGTCAAGGCCGTCCTCCACCATCGCTGGGTGCAGGCCCTCATCGTCCTGGTCGTCTGGTTCGTGACCGCGACGGCACTCAAGGGCGTTCAGACGCAGGAACTCTCCACGGCGACGGACTCGCCGTTCACGGCGATGATGCGCGATGCGGCGGCGGCGATTCGCGGCAACCGCACGGAGAGCTTCCTCTTCGTCTACGTCTTCAATCCGATCCGGTCGGTGATCTCGGGATTCATCGAGATCTTCATGGGGATCATCGCCGTGCCTGCCGACGGCAATCTCATTCCCGTGCTGGGCTGGTTCGGCACCCTGGTCCTCATCGGGTTCATCGTCTACGCGACGTCCACGCTGCGCATGGCGTTCTTCAGCATGTTTCTCATGCTGCTGTGCGGCATGCTCGGCATGTGGCTCCTCACCATGGAGACCCTCGCCATGACGATCGGGGCCGTCGTCCTCTCGCTCATCATCGCGCTTCCCCTCGGCGTCTGGGCCGGCCTCAACGATCGCGTCATGAAGGTCCTCCGGCCGTGGCTCGACCTCGCCCAGGTCCTGCCCACGTTGGTCTACCTGGCGCCCCTCGCGCTCGTCTTCCTCATCGGCATCGCGTCGGCCACGATCGCGACGATGATCTACGCGATCCCCATCTGCATCCGCATCACCGCCCTCGCCATCAAGGGCCTGAAGCAGGGACCAATCGAGGCGGCGGAGTCCGCCGGATCGACGCGCTGGCAGGTACTCACCAAGGTGCAGTTGCCGATGGCGAAGAGCACGATCATCCTGGCGGTCAACCAGACCACTTTGGCCGCGCTGTCCTTCGTCGTCATCGCCGCACTCATCGGTGCCCCCGGACTCGGCAAGCCTGTCATCGAGGCTCTCACCATCCGCGATGTCGGCGATGGCGTCGTCGCGGGCATCGCGGTGGTGCTCCTCGCGGTCATGCTCGACAGGTCCACCAGCGCGGCCGTCAACCGCGAACAGTCCGGCTATGCGGCAGCCGATGCGGCGAAGGTGCGCAGGCGCATCGGTCTCGCGATCTTCGGCGTGCTCA
>CAYYZU010000359.1:0-2060 GCA_964476205.1 uncultured Actinomyces sp.
CTGCGCTACGTCGAGGGTGGCGCCGGGGTCAACCGTCAGCAGGGGCAGCGCACCCGATTGGTTGAGGCCAATCGCGCAGCCGAGGAGTACTTCATCTCGCGTCTCGCCTCGCCTGAGGCTGCTCCTGCGCGAGCCTTCCTCACTGAGCGGGGCTTCGATGCCGCTGTCGCGGAGGACTTCCGACTGGGCTTCGCCCCCAAGTCATGGGATTCCCTGACCACTCACCTGAGACAAAAGGGCTTCACCGACGCGGAGCTCCTCGCCGGCGGCCTGGTCTCGCAGGGCAATCGCGGTGTCTACGACCGATTCCGCGGGCGACTGATCTGGCCCATTCGCGACCTCGCCGGCGATGTCGTCGGCTTCGGTGCGCGCCGCCTGCTCGAGGACGACGATGGCCCGAAGTACCTCAATACCCCCGAGACGCCGCTCTACAAGAAGAGCCAGGTGCTCTACGGAATCGACCGGGCGCGCAAGGAGATCTCCAAGCAGCAGCGGGTGGTCGTCGTCGAGGGCTACACCGACGTCATGGCCTGCCAGCTCGCGGGCGTGCCCGTGGCCGTGGCCACCTGCGGCACCGCATTCGGCGGCGATCACATCAAGGTGATCCGCCGCCTGCTCATGGACGACGACCGCCTTCGTGGCGAGGTCGTCTTCACCTTCGACGGCGACGAGGCCGGGCGTCGCGCGGCACTGAAGGCCTTTGACGATGATCAGCGGTTCGTGGCTCAGACGTTCGTCGCCGTCGAGCCGCACGGACTCGATCCCTGCGACCTGCGCCAGAAGCACGGTGATGCCGCCGTGAAGTCGCTGGTCGAGCATCGAGTGCCGCTCTTCGAGTTCGCGATCCGGTCCGCGCTCGCGTCCTATGACCTCGAGAGCGCAGAGGGCCGAGTCGCCGCCCTGCGTGAGGCAGCTCCCATCGTGGCGAAGATCAAGGATCCGGCGCTGCGCCCTGAGTACGCACGCCGCTTGGCAGGCTGGCTCGGAATGGACCCGGCTGCCGTGAGCAGGGCGGTCGGTGGCGGGGCGAATGCCGCGCCGCCGCCCAGGCGCCCCGATGCGCGCGACCCGATCCTCGCCGTGCAGCGTGAGGCCCTGAAGTGCGCGCTGCAGGAGCCTGCTCTCGTGAGCGCGTGGTACGCCTCCGTTGAGCCTGAGGCCTACCCCGACCCCACCCTGCGGTCCGTGCACGAAGCCATCGCAGGAGCGGGCGGCCCGCGCCCCGAGTTGGTGGGGCTCGCGTGGGTGGATGCCGTCCTCGCGGCCTGCCCTGACGACGAGGTGCGCGGCCGTGTCCGTGGACTCGCGGTGGAGCCCCTCCCCGTCTCCCAGGAGGCCGACGCCCGCTACGCGACCTCTGTCATCGCACGCCTGCTTGAGATGGATGCAGCCCGCCGCATCGGCGAGCTCCGCGGGCGCCTGCAGCGCCTCGAGGAGGGCGCCCCGGAGCAGGCTGCCGCCTTCGCCGACCTCATGGCGCTCGAGTCCTATCGCCGCGACCTGCGCGAGCAGCGCGAAGGCTGACATGGGACTGCTACGACGCACACCCGCAGAGGTGCAGGAGATCGTGCCTTCGGGCGAGCGCGTCCTCGCATGGTCGCGCGTGACGCCAGGAGGAGTGGCGGTCGCCACGGACTCGGCGCTCTACCTGCCCATCGACGGCACCCTGCGCCTCGCCTGGGATCTCATCGCCAAGGCCACCTTCAGTGACGCCGCGGTGCTGGTCGTGGAAGGTCGGCCCGAGCCACGAGCCCGCGATCGCGCCTGGCGCGTCGTGCTCGACGAGCCGGGATCGCTGCCCACGGTCGTCTACGAACGGGTCACGTCGAGCGTCGTGGTCAGCGAGCGCGTGGCCCTGCGCGGGGAGCTCGGCGCTCGGATCGTGGCGCGCCGAGCCGGCGATGGGCTCCGGTGGACGGTGACGTTCGATGCCGGCCTGGACCCCCGCGATCCCGTCCTGCGTGCCGAGGCGGACGAGGCCCTGGCCGAGCTGAGGGCCACGCTCGGCGTCTAGGGGGCGTTGCTATTCTTTCCACCGCCAATCCCGCATAGCTCAATTG
>CAYYZU010000360.1:0-2060 GCA_964476205.1 uncultured Actinomyces sp.
CCGACACCGGTCAGCGGACTCACGGCGCGCTTCACCGTGGACTCGAAGTGGCAGAGCGGTGCGTGCTACACCCTCGAGGTCGCCAATCCGACGGCCAAGGCCGTATCCACCTGGACCGCGAGCTTCACGCTGGCACCGGGGACGACGATGACGCAGTCGTGGAGCGGCACGGTGGCCAAGGTGGGACCGGTCGTTGCCGTGAAGGCTCCGACCTGGGGAGCCACGATCCCGGCAGGTGGGAAGGTCCGTCACTTCGGGATGTGCATCTCCGGAGTGGGTGACCCGACGGCGGTTCGCGCCTCCTAACCGGCTTCCGACGGTTTGTGACACTTGCGGCTTCCGCTAAGTGTCACAAACCGTCGGAACAGGTCGACGCGACTACAGTTCAGGGATGCGCCGTCACCTCATCGGAGTCGCCATCGTTGGGCTTGCTCTCACCGCATGCGGTGGTGGCAGCTCAGCACCCCTTACCGCCGATGAGGTGGTCCCCAAGCTGGAGGCCTCGGGCCTCGACTGCACGGAGACATCCAACGAGCCGGTCGAAGAGGGCATCGCGGCCACCGCGGTGACCTGCGCACTGGGCGAGGCCGGAGGTGTCGTCGTCATCGTCGCGGAATCCGGCGAGGAGCTCGACAAGGCCAAGTCCGAGCTCTGCGCGCAGATCCCCGATGAACAGGGCAACCTCGAGATCGCGTCCGGCAACGCATGGCTTTCGGTGACGCTGTCGACCGTCGGAGTCGGCGCCGCGCAGGTGGCGGAGGCACTCGGTGGCGAAGCGGTGAAGATCAAGGACTTCTGCGCCTGATCATGACTCACTTCCGCGCGGCATGACACCTCGCCTCACAGCGGCACTTCTCGCTGCCGCCACGCTCATCATCGGCTTCGCCGTCGCGTCACTCACGGGCAATCGCGCCCTCGGTGGCATCGTCCTGGTCATCGGTGGGGCCGTCTGCGCGTGGCTGTGGTGGCGGATCGCCGGCCCGTGGCGTGCGGCAGCCTGCGTCGCCATCGCGGGTGTCGCCTTCGTGGTCTCGCACCCACTCGGCGCCGTACTCACGTCGTGGGGGGCGGTTGTGCTCGTGTCCGTCGTGACGGCCGGGGCGGCGTACGCGCTGACCGGCGGACGCGCTAGCTCGAGGAGCTGAAGCTCACCTGCTCGGCGAGGAACTCGACGTTGGAGAGGGAGGCGTCAGAGCCACCTGCCACGCACTTCAGGTTAACCACGGTCGAAGCAGAGAAGTTGGCAGTGGACAGCAGGGCGATGACGTCGCCGCCGCCGGTCGCATTCGTTTCCCTGGCCCAGCTCTGCTTGGTGGTGGACTTGGTAAGGCTCGTGCCCCCCTCGAACCAGCACGCGGCCCCCGTCGTGTAGTACATGTTCGGTGTGATCGTCGTCACCGCGGTGAAGACGTAGCTGCCGGCGGGCACAGTGACAGCCGACACGAGCGTCTCCACGTCTCGTGGAAGCCTCACGCTCGACTTGGCCCTCGTGCTCGGGACGTTGCGGGGAAGGAAGACCCTGCGGTTCGAGCTGGCATTCATGTCGACCAGGCGGATGGTGCCGTCCTTGATGTCGGCAGAGGTCACCGTGCCGTCCTTGATCTGCTTGCCGGTGATCAAGGTCCCGGCGGTGGCGCCGGCGGACGAGGCGAGGAGGGCGGTGACAGCAACGGCGATGACAGCCACAGAGGTTCGCACCGGCGCATCCTGCCGTCACTCAGCGTGCATGTCCAGCGGGAATGACTACATAACCCCGCCGCCGCGCTCGTCGGTGCTCGAGAACTTCTGCACGATGTAGATCGGCAGGATCGAGACGATGACGAGGAAGGCGGCGACGACGTTGACGATCGGCGCCTGGTTGGGGCGGAAGAGGTTCTGGTAGATCCAGATCGGCAGGGTCGTGATGCCCGGACCTGCGGTGAAGGTCGTGACGATGATCTCGTCGAAGGACAGTCCGAAGGCCAGTAGAGCTCCGGCCGCGAGAGCCGAGCGCATGAGCGGGAAGGTCACGTGGATAAAGGTCTGCCAGCCACGGGCTCCGAGGTCGGCCGAGGCCTCCT
>CAYYZU010000361.1:0-2057 GCA_964476205.1 uncultured Actinomyces sp.
GGGCCGTCGTTTCCGGCAAGATGAACGACCAGTACATGAACCTTCTCTTCCAGGCCCAGGACGGGTCGTGGATGCCGGTGGAGATCCAGGAGACCTGCCAGGCCGGCGGCCTGCCCGCCAAGATCTCCGAGATCGCCTGCGCGTGAGCTGATCCATCCGCCTCATGCTGAGGGCCCGCAGACCATTGATCTGCGGGCCCTCAGTCGGCTCTGAACTGTGTGTCAGCGTGCAGTGAAGAAGAGCGTGGCCTTCCGCGAGAAGAGCAGGCCCAGGATGATGAGCGAGAAGATCGCGCTGAAGAGGCCGTTCCACCGAGCACCGCTGACGAAGATCAGCTGGAAGATGCCGAAGAGGAGGGCGACGACGGTCACGATTCCGACCAGGAAGCGCGAGAAGCTGTTGCCGTCGAAGAGCCCCTTGGCGACTGCCAGGTAGATCAGGCCGAGGACGAGGACGACGATGATGCTCAAAAGGCCGATGCTGGCCCGCAGGTCGGCGTTGAAGATGGCGACGATGCCGGAGATGACATAGCTCAGTCCGGCGATGATGACGAGAATTCCGACGAGCGTGACTCCGAACGGACGTGGCATGGCGTGTTGCCTCCCTTGACTGACTGCACTGGTGGGGCGATTGTGGCGCACGGGAGGCGGTAGGTGGCGACGACAGGCCGAGAGAAGTGTGCCTGGTGTTCGGGGAGTCCGCGTGTGGGCCTGACGCAGGACTAACTCTCGTCGTGCTCGGCGTTGATCTGCGCCATGGTCATGCCGCGCCGGTCCTTCATTCGCAGGATGAGGGGGATCGCGATGAGCGAGGCGAGGACGAGTAGGAACGATGCGGCCACCGGCGTGTCGAACCAGTCGATGAGGAGGGCAGCCACGAGCGGTGCCGTGCCACCGAAGATGGCCGAACCAAGGTTGTAGCCGACGGCCAGTGCGGAGTAGCGAGCCTTGGAGGGGAACTCCTCGCCGATCGCGGCTACGACAGGACCGGTGTAGAGCATGAGAAGAGCCAGCAGGACGAGCCCGCCCAGGATGACCAGGACGAGGCCTTCATTTGTCATGAGCCAGAGCATCGGCACGCTGAGGAGTGTGAAACCGATGGCGGCCCCCACGAGCGTGAGTTTGCGTCCGTAGCGATCGGAGAGAGCGCCGAACGCCGGGGTTGCGACGGCGTAGACGACCGTCATCCCCGTCGTGACCCACAGGGCGGTGTCGGACTGGATCTCGCTGAAGGAGTCGAGAATGGTCGGCACGAACCCGAGGACGACGTAGTAGAGGATCCCGCCGTAGCCGGCCAGCAGTGCCGCGATGATGACCTGCTTGGGCAGGTGTGTGAGGGCGTAACGCAGGGGTTGCTTCGGGATGTCTCCGTCGCGCTCCTCGTCCAAGAACTCCTCGGTCTCGGGCATCCGCCTGCGCATGAGCAGGGCGAAGAGCCCAAGCGCGCCGCCGACGAGGTAGCAGATACGCCAGCCCCAGTCGCTCATGAAGTCCGCCGAGGTCCACGTGGTGAGGCTTGCCACGAGGGCGGAGGCGAGGATGACGCCGAGTCCCGAGGTGAAGACGGCGGTAGACGCGACGAAGCCGCGCTTGCCCGGCGGCGCCTGCTCGACGAGCTGCACGATCGTGCCGCTGTATTCGCCGCCGGCGGAAAAGCCCTGGAGCAGGCGCATGGCGGTGAAGAGAAGCGGTGCGGCGATTCCGATGACGGCGTACACGGGGAGGAAGGCGGTGAGTGCCATGGGCGCCGTCATCATGAGGATGGAGAGGACAAGCGCCTTCTTGCGACCGAGGCGGTCGCCTAGGCTGCCAAAGAATGCCCCGCCTGCAATGCGCATGAGCGACCCTGCTGCGAAGACGCCCAGACTGGCGATCGCCGAGACGATCGCGTCATCCGAGGGGAAGAAGAGCGGCGACATGACGGGCACGAGGTAGAGGTAGAGCCCGTAGTCGAACCACTCGACGACCGTGCCGGCGGACCCGTAGATCACCGCGGAGCGTGCCCGCTTGTCTGCCGGAGTCGTGGCCCTCAGGATCGACATCCCGGAACCCTAGCGA
>CAYYZU010000362.1:0-2049 GCA_964476205.1 uncultured Actinomyces sp.
TGGTCATGCCACGACGGTACGTCAGGATGGGAGACATGGCGCCCGGAGGCCCGAACGAGGACCGATCTCAAGAGGCTAACTGCGCGGTAGCTCTGCGTCGCGGCCTGGAGAGCGGGGTGCCCGACGCCGTCCGCGCGGCCCTCGATGCACTCGCGGCCCCCGCGACGCTCGCGGTCGTCGAGGTCAGTGCCCCGGGCGAGCCGCTGGCCGCGGGTCGTGCACTGGCCCACGCGTCCGCTCTTATCTCAGAGGAATGGCCCGAGTGCGTGATCGTGGGCTCCAATGCGCACGGCGTCATCGGCGGTGACGAAGCGGGCAGTGGTGCGTCGGTCGAGATGCAGCCAGCCGTGTCGGTCTGGCTGGCGCACCTGCCCGGATCGCGTCCGCGCGGCTTCCGCCTTGCGACCGTCCCCGCGCCACACGGGGGCCTCGCGCTCACGGGGCTGCCCGAGCTCGAGGACGACGATCGCCTCGCCGTGCTCTTGGCCGACCCCTGGACTCTTCCCGCTGACGAGGTCGTCGCGGCCTTTGCGCGGGTGGACGGGCCCCTGCCTGTTGTCGGAGGCCTCGTCTCGGGAGGCGCCCGCCGCGGCGACTCGCGCCTGCTGCTCGACGGTGCGGTCTTCGACAACGGGGGTGTCGGCGTACTCCTCGACGCAGCTGCGCCCGTCCGCGTCGTGGTGAGTCAGGGATGCCGGCCGATTGGCGACCCCATGACCGTGACGGCATCCTCAGGCATGACGGTGAGTGAGCTCGCCGGGCGTCCGGCCCTCGAGCGGCTACGCGATGTCGTGGCGGCACTCGATGAGGGTGATCAGGCGCTCGCGGTGCGCGGGCTGCATGTGGGGATCGCGCGCGATGATCGGATCGATGGCGCGCATGCCGCCGACTACGTCATCCGCGGGATCCTCGGCGTGGATGCCGGGACGGGTGCGGTGACGGTGGGAGACGACGTTCCTGTGGGAGCGGTCGTGAGACTCCACCTGCGCGATGCCGACTCGGCAGAGGCGGACCTGTTGTCGGTGGTGCGCCTCGCTCACGACTCGACCGATCCGGCAGGCGCCTACGTCTTCACGTGCAATGGCCGAGGCGGGGCGATGTTCACCACCTCCGATCACGACGGCGCGATCATCCGCGACGGGCTTGGCACCCCAGCGGTCGGCGGGTTCTTCGCCGCAGGCGAGATCGGGCCCGTCGGAGGCGCCAATCACCTGCACGGATTCACCGCGGTGGTCCTCGTGGTCGAGCGCACCGACGCCGACTCCTCCTCGATCGAGATTCGCAGGCCTGCGGTGGCCGACCCGATCGTGGACGCAGACACAATGGACGCCGAGCTGCGGTCCCTGCTCGGCCCTCCCTGATTGCTCAGCGTCCTGGGCGTCCCAACGTCATCCACAGGTCCCCGCGCGGCGTTGACGGAGGGCGAGTGGTCGCGCATACGGTGGGCCCGTGACTCCACGTGACCAGCATCGCTCCGCCGTGTACGCCGCGGAGGAGCAGTGGGCTCGCCAGCTGGCGCGCGGCGGCACCGTGGATTTCTTCGGCTCGCCCCTGCAGGTCCCGCAGGAGCGGCGCTTCGCCGACATCGAATCCGTCCAGCGCTACGTCGATGCCGTCCTGGGCCTCATCGGGGTCATCACGCGGTGGCCCGGCCTGGCGCCGCTGCGCGTGCGCGAGCGCGCCGGCACGGGCAGGGCGCACTACGCCGAGGGTGTCATCGCGCTTCCGCTGGCGGGAGCGGTAGGTGAGAGATGGGCGGCACGCGAGTCCGTTGTCCTGCATGAGGTCACCCACCACCTGGTCGCCCATGCCCATCCCGGTGTCGCCGCGCATGGCCCGGAGTTCTGCGGTGAGGAGGTGCTGCTCGTCGAGATCGTCCTCGGGCCCGAGGCCGCGCTGCTGCTGCGCGCGGCATTCGACGGCGCGGGCATCCCCGTGGCGGAGCGTGCGCGATGAGCCACCTCGACCGCATCGCCGCTCTGCTGGCCAAGGCGGAGCGCAGCGACAACCCCCACGAGGCCGAGGCCTATCTCGCCAAGGCCCAGGCAC
>CAYYZU010000363.1:0-2049 GCA_964476205.1 uncultured Actinomyces sp.
CACCGGTGACGTAGTGGAAGCGCTCCCCGGACGCCTGAAGGTTGTGGATGACGTCTCCCCCGCCGTCGATGCCCACGACCCAGGTGATGCGGGTGACATCGGGCTGGAGGCGCTCGGGCATGGCCCAGACGGCTGAGCGCAGGAAGCCCGAGCGGGGCAAGAGGAGATCGAGAAGCTTGTTGCGAGCGGACGGGAGGGCAATCCAGAAGACGCCGCCGGTGCCGGTCGACATGTTGTCGGGCATCCCCGGGAGGTTGTCGATGATGACCGAGCGCCGTCCCGCCTCCGGACCGGTGAGGTCGAGTCGCGTGACGCGGTAGCCCCCGGTCTCGGCCACGAGGACGAAGGACTCGTCCTGGGCGAGGGCGACGCCGTTGGCGAAGTCGAGGTCGTCGAGCAGGACCGTCACGGTGCCGTCGGGATCGCGGCGGATGAGCCGGCCCGTGCTGGTGTGGGACAGGATGTCGCCCTTGAACTCGTCGAGGCCGTAGTGCAGCGAGGAGTCGGAGAAGTAGATGGTGCCGTCCTGGGCGACCGCGCAGTTATTGGTGAAGCGCATCGGACGTCCGTCGATCGCGGTGACCAGTTCGCGGATGTCGCCGCTTGAGGGATCAATGCGCAGCAGGCCGCGGTGCGCGTCGCAGACGACGAGCCAGCCCTCGGGGTGGACCTCGATGCCCAGGGGGCGCCCCCCGGTCTGAGCGATGCGTTCGATGCTGCGACCGTCCGGCGCGACGCGCAGCAGGTATCCCTCGCGGGTGCCCGTGTAGATCGCGCCGGAGGCGTCGACGGCGACATCCTCTGCGCCGGAACCGGGCAGCGGGATGACGTCGAGGTGGGCGAGCGCCTGGTTGGGGGCAAAGGGGCCACGCAGGCCGACGCGCGAGAACCACGTGCCAGTGAGCGGGATCGACGTACCAGCAGGGGTGGAGCTGATCACGATGTTCCTCCTTGTGGGAGCGGGTGCTGCCGGTGTCGCCTCCGTTATAGGGAGCCAACATGTCGTGCTGATGTACTCAAGGATCACGTGCGGCGACCACACGGCGAGCACTGCCTCGTGAAGGCGTGAGCCGCATCACAGGAGGCGATCCCCGGTGGAGCGGGGCCATGGGAGCATGTGGCCGTGATTCAGAGCGAGGGCTCCATCTGGGACCTGATCGTGATCGTGTCGATCGTGTTCCTCGGCTCCCTCTTCATGGGTTGGCTGTCGGCGAGGATCCTCGACGTCCGTCGCGGTCGCTTGCGCTCGCTGGCCGCGGGTGTCATCGGCTTCTTCGGCGGTCTGGCCTTGCTGGCGCTGCAGATCCAGGGCAACGTCGAGATCGACTTCGAGAACGACTCCAATGCGACCCTCCTGCTGGTCGTCACGTGGCTCGGATACGCCCTCATCGTGTCCCTGGTGGCGAGCCTGATCATCGACGCCATGCTCCGGCCCCGTCGAGGGCGCAGTGGATTTCCCCGACCCATCAGGGCGATCAAGGCCCGGATCGTGGTCACGCGACGGCTCACGCACATTGCCCGCATCGCGCGCAAGAACGGCCTCATCGGTCGGCGCCTGGCCTCGCGATCCGAGCTCCTCTCACCAGAGACCGCCCGCGCGCTCAGGCTCACGCTTGAGGAGTCGGGCGGCATGCTCGTGAAGTTCGGGCAGATTGCCTCGACGCGCGACGACCTCCTGCCTCCGGTCATCACGGAGGAGCTCGCCGAACTGCGCTCGTCGGTGCCGGGGCTTCCCTTCGCGACGGTGCGCTCCGTCGTCGAGGAAGAGCTCGGCGCCCCGATCGACGCCATCTTTACCAGTTTCGACGAGCAGCCGTTGGCGGCCGCCTCGATCGGAGTCACCCACCGAGCTGTCCTTCGCGATGGCCGCCGCGTGATCGTCAAGGTGCAGCGTCCTGACGTGGAGGAGAGCGTCGCCATTGACGGCCGCGTCCTCATCGGCGGGGCGCGCAGCCTCGAGCGGAGATCGACGGCCGCTAAGCGGGTCGGCGTCCTGGGCCTGGCGCGTGAACTGGTCTCTGGTATCACCGAGGAACTCGATTTCACGCG
>CAYYZU010000364.1:0-2047 GCA_964476205.1 uncultured Actinomyces sp.
CTCAACGGTTTTCAAGACCGTCGCCTTCGGCCGCTCGGCCATCCCTCCTCGCCGGATGCGCGCACCCGACTGCGCCACCCTACCGGGCAGCCTTACTCGGTCGGTGCGACGAACTCCACCGCCGTCTGGGCCACCGCGATGATCGCCCAGGTGCCGCGATCATCGGCCGTCGTCACCCGGTATGCCGGGAGGATGAGCAGGGTCCCGTCGGGCTGCCAGTACTGCGCCAGCGAAAGCTCCGCTCCCGTCGCCGTCATGGGGTCCCACCACACCTGCACGCGGCGCGGATCACCCTGGGGCACGTTCGCTGACGCCGATGCGTCCGAGGACACCGTCGCGTCATCGCGAGCCTCGGCCATCGGAACGGCAATCCCGTAGTCCAAAGGCGTCGGACCAAAGGCGGTGAAGCGCGGATCGCTCGTGCGGGTCACGGCGGTGCGCGCACCAACGATGGGATATGACGGCACCTGCTCGAGGCCCGCGGCGAAGCCGTTGGCCCAGGCGACCGTCTCGCCCGCGAAGGTGAAGCTCCAGGAGAGCTGAGTGCGCTGTCCGTCTACGCGCTGCCATGCGGTTACCCACGTGGTGTAGTCATCCGAACCCGACTCCCACTCGACATCGATGCCGTCGACAGCCTGGTCGCTCACGCCGAGGGTGGCGAGGATCTTGCGCGCCTGGCGCACGGCATCGCGCTCGGAGAGAGGTGGCTCGCTCGGAGCGCAGGCCTCGGGCTCGGAGCCAGGAGACGCCGCGGCCGAGCCGTCCTCGGGGGCCGGCTGGGGCTCGATGACGGCGCCTCCGGAGCACTCCCAGGGATTGATGGTCGGATCGGAGTAGGACCACGACACCATCGCGTCGTCACCAATCCAGATCGACGGCCCTGTGCCGTCGGCGCTGCCGACCGTCCAACCGTAGTCCTGCTTCGTCGGTTCACCCGCAACGCCGAATGCGGCGCCCAACTGTCGCCCGAGCGCCTCGAGGTCGATGCCATCGGCATCGAGTCGATAGCCCGGCGCCGTCCCAGGCTCGTCCGTGAGGTCCGCACCGGGCAGCATCGCGGCGCCATACCCGGGATAGATCATCGCCTTGTCGGCGACAGCCGGGCTCGCCGCTGCTGACATGGCCTCGGGCGAACCCATGGGTGCATCCGCCCCAGATTGACCCGCCACCACGGGGATGGGTGGTGACGCTGCGCCGACCACCGGCAACGAGTCCTCCGCCGCAGGAGCGGCGACGATGTCGCCACTGGGAGCGGTGACGCGGCCTACGGCAACCCCCGCGAGTGCTGTGCCCGCGAGCAGCACGACTCCGGCGGCTACGGCACCGACCGCGATCGCCGTACGCCGACTCCTCATCGGCACGACCGTCGATTGATCTGCCGCGCGGGCGCGGATGGCGTCGAGATCGGGAGCGGGCGCCCCCTCGGCGGGATCAGCCCCCCGGAGTGCCTCGAGGGGGTCAGGGCGGGTGTCATCAGCCATGGTGGCCTCCTTCCACCCTGATCTATGTCAGGCGGAGGCGATTCCTTGCACGCCGGCGAGGGATTCCTCGAAGCGCGATCGCGCGCGGGAGAGCGCTGCCGCCGCACCGCCCTCGCTGATGCCCAGGGCCGTAGCGAGCTGCGCGCCATTGAGGCCTTCCCACGCGACGAGGCGCAGCACCTCGCGGTCGCGCGGCGACAGGCTTCTCCAGGCGTCCGCCAGAGCGGCATCGTCCGAGACGATCTCGGCTGGATCCGCCTCATCGATGGCGTCCAGAGCGCCTAGGTCGGCGACCAGCACTTCCTGGGGTCGGCGGCGGTAGTTGGCGAGCACCCGGCGCGCCACGGCGTAGAGCCAGGGGAGCTCCGCACCGGCAGGGACGTCCGCTCGGCGTCGCCACGCGATCACGAGCACGTCAGCGGTGAGGTCATCGGCGGTGGCGGCAGGATCGGCTGCGCCGACGAGGCGTCGGTAGAGGTAGCGACGCACGTCCACGGCGTGGGCGTCGACCATCTCCTCGAGCGTCACTGCTCTCCCTTCACGTGCGTCCGGACCTGCGACGCACG
>CAYYZU010000365.1:0-2045 GCA_964476205.1 uncultured Actinomyces sp.
ACAACGGCTACGTCCTCGTCGAGGCGCCGAGCACGCGCACCAACGTCACCGGGGTGTTCGCCGCGGGCGACCTCGTCGATCACACGTACCGTCAGGCCATCACGGCGGCGGGCACCGGCTGCTCGGCCGCACTCGACGCCGAGCGCTACCTCGCTGCGCACGAATAACCCCGCGCCCCCTTAGGCTGATACGGACCGGTGGGTCGGCCAAGCCGCCCCTGTCGGTCCCCGGAAGGAGAACCATGGCTACCAAGACCGTGACCGACGCGTCCTTCGACGCTGACGTCCTCAAGAGCGACATCCCCGTCATCGTCGACTTCTGGGCCGAGTGGTGCGGACCGTGCCGCATGGTCGCGCCGATCCTCGAGGAGATCTCGAGTGAGTACGACGGCAAGATCGTCATCGCCAAGCTCAATGTCGACGAGAACCCCAAGACGGCCGCGTCGTACGGCATCACGTCGATTCCGACGATGAACGTCTACTCGGGTGGCGATGTCGTCAAGACGATCATCGGGGCCAAGCCCAAGGCTGCCCTTCTCTCCGACCTGCAGCCCTTCCTCCAGTAGAGCTGCATGGCCGTCCTCCGACGCGGGGACACCGGCGTCGCGGTCGCAGACATTCGCGCACGCCTGGTGCGCCTGCGCCTGCTCGAGCCTGACACCGAGGCGTCACTGGATGCCGCGGAGTACGACGACGACGTCGTCCAGGCCGTGCGCGCCTTCCAACAATTGCGCGGCATCCCGGCCGACGGCATCTGCGGGCCGCAGACCCTGCGCCACCTGGAGGAGGCGCGCTGGTCACTCGGTGACCGCGTGCTGGCTTACACGCCCGGTCACCTCATCCGCGGCGACGACGTACTCGACCTTCAGCAGCGCCTCACGCGCATGGGCTTCGACTGCGGGCGCCCCGACGGGATCTTCGGGCCGCTCACCGACAGCGCGCTGCGCGAGTTCCAGCGCAATGTCGGCATGGAGCCCGACGGCACCTGCGGATTCACGACCTACTGGGCACTCGAGCGGCTCACGCGGACCGTGGGCGACGGTGACGCGGTGTCGATCCGCGAGCGGCAGGCGATGGATGCCATGCGCTCCGGCGTCGCCGGCAAGGTGATCGCCCTGGATCCCGGCGGTGCCGATGCCGATCAGCGCTTCGCGCTCGCCGAGGCGACCATCGTCGCGGACGTCTGTGCGCGCATCGAGGGTCGCCTCGCGGCGCTCGGCACGCAGGTGATCTACACGCGCACGCCGGCACCGGAGCTCATCGGCGAGGCCGAGCGCGCAGCCCACGCCAACGCCGCGAGCGCCGACCTTGTGCTGTCACTGCATGTCGAGCGCGTCGAGTTGCCGGGGGCCAACGGCTTCGCAACGTTCTACTTCGGCGCACCGCTCGGCGGGTCGCAGTCCGAGGGGGCGCGGGTCGCGGCGGAGCACATCCAGGCGGAGGTGTGCCGGCGTACCGACCTCACGGATTGCCGCAGCCATCCGCGCACGTGGGACCTGCTGCGGCTGACGACGATGCCGACCGTCTGGGTCGAGATGGGCTACCTCTCGCATCCCGGCGACGCGGCGCGGCTCACTGATCCCCGCTTTCGCGACTCGCTCAGCGAGGCGATTGCCGTCGCGGTGACGGAGTTCTTCGCCCCCGCAGACTGACACGCCGATTTCCGACGGCTGTTGCCGGTTGCACGACGATGTCCCACCTCGTCCCCGTTTTCCGCCACTTAGACGAGGCTTTCCGGACCGTGGCCTCGTTTAACTGGCAAAAAGTGAGAGGGGAGCGCTCAGCGGGAGTGCGGCCACAGCAGGCGGGCGAGGAATCCCGCAGCGGCGCCCACAGCGAAGACCAGCATCCCGAGCAGGATCGTGGTCACGAGCGATCCACCGCTCTCAGCGACCTCATCGGCCACGTCACTCACCCCATTCCACGCGTCGGCGAAGCCATCCGTCAGCATAGGGACCCTGGGGCGGGCCGAACAGTCCCGCAGGCAGCTACGAGGGAGGTGTGCGATGAGCGGTGGTTCACGGCTCGATCCGTGGGTGGATTCCT
>CAYYZU010000366.1:0-2043 GCA_964476205.1 uncultured Actinomyces sp.
GCTCGTCGACGGCATCGGGATTGGCACGGTGGCACATCTGGCGCAGCCGCTGGTAGAACTCGCGCGGCTCGCATCGCACCGCCACAGTCGCGATGGCTTCATCGACTTCCATCAAGTCGGCGTGGAGATCCTTGTAGCGACGAAGTACGCGACCGAGCGTGTCCATATGCTGCGCGGAGATCTCACCTTGGCGCCAGGCATCGGCCACGCGGGGGAAGTCACTCATCAGGGCGCCGCGCTCGAGGATGGACCTCGTGCCCTGCCAGGAGTCATTGCCACTGGAGTGGAGCCAGCGTGCGGCGCTGCGCGCGCCATCTGCTTCCCACTCCAGGGATTGCGCAAAGCGCTGGGTGAGCGCGGCATGCGCTGCCTCCAACTGGCGTGTGAGTGCGCGTAGGCGCACCAACTCTTCGCCTAGCCCCACTCCCATGACGCGGTCCATAGGAACTGCGGCGACGTCGCCCATGGCCTCCTCGACCAGCGTCAGCGCATGCGACAGCGCGACGTTGGCGTCGAGATCGAGCAGGGCGGTCATGGCACTCCAGGGCAGGGCGGACGGGGAGGCTCTCCACACATCACGCACCGGCCGCATCGACCTGAATCCAGGTGAGCGCTCTCGGCGCGGGGCCAGGCCAACTGCCCCGCTATTCGTCTCTGGTCGTCTTGGCGAGTCCTTGGATACGCCTTATTCGAACGTATGTACGAATTCTGGCACGAGGGTCCGACAGTGTCAAGCGTTCTCGACGGGAAGCTGCGCCAGGCGCCGACCGGTTCGCCTCAGCGGAGCCGATCCCGCGCGCACGCTCAACCCGCCCGCACGCATGCCGCGTGGTGACCGCTCTCCACACCCAGGATCGGGAGCGTCACCGACGTGCATTCCGACAGCATCACCGGGCACCGCGGATGGAAGCGGCATCCCGAAGGAATGCGTGCCGGATCAGGGGCCTCGCCCTTGAGCACGATCTGCTCCGAGCGCGCCACATCGGGCACCACTGACAGCAGCGCCTGCGTGTAGGGATGCTGCGGGGACTCCAACACCTCGCCCGCCGGACCGATCTCGACGATCCGCCCGAGGTACATCACCGCGACGCGATCGGCGATGTTCCAGGCGAGTCCAAGATCGTGTGTCACGACCAGCACCGTGAGACCGAGCTCCTCGCGCAGCCGCAGCAGCAGGCCGAGGATCTCCCCGCGCACCGATGCATCCAGGCTGGACACGGGCTCGTCAGCAATCAGCACGCGCGGCTCCAGCGCGAGCGCACCGGCGATCACCACGCGCTGGCGCTGACCGCCCGACAGCTCATGCGGATAGCGCAGGAAGAACCTCTCCGGCGGTCGCAGTCCTGCGCGCGACAGCGCATCAGCGACCAGAGCCTCTTCATCGCCTGGCACGCGATGGATTCGCAGCCCCTCCGCCACCGCGTCGTAGACCGTGTGCCGCGGGTTCAACGCACCGAGGGGGTCCTGCAGCACGAGCTGCACCTGGCGCCGGTAGGCCTTCAGTCGTCGGTAGTCCAGCGGCTTGCCCTCAAACAACACCTCGCCTGACGTCGGCTTCTCGAGCCCCAGGAGCGTGCGTGCCAGCGTCGTCTTGCCGCAGCCCGACTCGCCCACCAGGGCGACGATCTCACCCGATTCCACTTCGAGATTTACGCCGTCGACCGCGCGCACGCGGCCACCGAAGACGACCCGCAGGTCGCGTGCCCCGATCACGACGTCACCCGCAGGCACGCGGCGACACGACCATCACCAGCACTCACCAGCGACACCGAAGTCGTCGAGCACTCCGACATCACCACAGGACAGCGCGGATGGAAGTCGCAGCCGCCGGGGAGGTCGCCGGGGTACGGCGGGTCGCCCGGCAGGCCCACCGGCGCGTAGCGTGCCGCAGGATCACCCACGCGCGGGAAGGCTCCCGCCAGCGCGCGTGTGTACGGATGCTGTGGATCGTCGAAGACCTGCAGGCCCGGACCGACCTCGATGATCCTGCCGGCGTACATCACCGCGATGCGATCGCAGGTCGTGCCGAGCACGCCGAGGTCG
>CAYYZU010000367.1:0-2042 GCA_964476205.1 uncultured Actinomyces sp.
ATGACCGAGGAAGGCGTGGTCGAAAACGCCAAGCGCATCGGCAACGACGTACTCGCACCCGGTCTGCGCGACCTGGCGGAGCGTCACCCCGTCATCGGCGACGTTCGCGGCCTCGGTGTCTTCTGGGCGCTCGACCTCGTCACGGATCGCGCCACCAAGGAGCCGCTTGCGCCGTACGGCGGCACCTCCCCGGCGATGACCGAGTTGGTGGTGGAGTGCAAGAAGCGCGGCCTCATGCCCTTCACCAACTTCAACCGCATGCATGTCGTGCCGCCGTGCACGGTCACGGATGCGGAGGCCAAGGAGGGCCTGGCCATTCTCGATGAGGTCTTCGCGATCACCGACAAGCACTACGTCGGCTAGAGGACGGGCTGCACCTCGAGGCCGTAGACAACGCCGCGCGACGTGCTCACCTGCACCTGGTAGAAGCCGGGCTGGTCCGGCGAGAAGAGGATGACCTCGGCGCCCGGTGAGGTGACCTCGATCTTGCTTACGGGTGCGCCATCACGGGTGAGTTCGATGATGGTGCCCGACTTCCACGCGCCTGCGGCGACGCGGAAGCGCAGGCCGGCGGACACGCGCTTGTAGGACACGATCGTGAAGTCCTTGACGGAGATGTCCAGGGAGACGGGCTTGAGGTCGCCGACCTTGACGACATAGCCGAGGTCGCCGGTGCCGCCCTTCTGCGCGACGACGTCCGTGAAGGCGAAGGTGCCGTCCGCCTTGACGGTGCTGGCACCGAGCGGCGTATCTCCCACGACGAGCGCGACGGTCGTGCCCTCGCGGACGCCGGTGACTTTGCCGGAGACGTCGAACTTCTCGCCGGTGCTGTACGCCGTGCCCGGAGCCGGTGACGTCACCTCGGCGCTGGGCTCGACCACGCGGACCTTGGCCTTCTGCGTGCCGCTCCCGGGCTCGAAGCCGGGGACGGGCCGGTCGGCAGGGCAGGCGTACTGGTTCTCCAGCGGTGCGCATGCTGCGAGGTCGCCCTTGGCCGTCACCGTCAGCGCACCGCCCTTGCGCGTCTGGATCTCCACCGACGCCTGGCCCTTGGGATCGGTGAGCACCGTGAACGTGTTTGCCCCCGTGACGAAGCGTCCAGGACCCTTCGGCGGCAGCGACAGGTCGACGGCGGCATTCTCAAGCGGGTTGCCGAAGACGTCGGTGACGCGCACGAGCGCCTCGAAGCTCTCGCCGGAGTCGACGGTGCTCTCAGTCACGCTGAGCGAGACATTGCGCGCCGCCTCGCGCGTCGTGACGACCGGGATAAGCGTCGACGTGGAGTTGAGCCCCTCGACGTAGACATTGACCTCGCCCACGACCGTCGCGAACAGGTAGACCGACGCGGTGCAGCGCTCCACGCCGCTCTCGCTGAAGACCGTCACCTCGGGCTCGCCGAGCGGGTCCTCGACGAGCGACTCGAGCAGCAGCCCGCCTGTGGCGCGGAAGGTGACGGGCGATCCGCTCGTCGTCGTCACCACCTCGAGCCGCATCACCATGGGCCGCTCGGGGGTGCCCCCGGAGAGCCCGTTGTAGGGGACGACCAGGGCAGCGGTGCGCTGCTCCGCGGGTACCCCGTCGATGGTGAAGTCGGAGATGTCGGGCGGCGTCACGGAGTCACCCGTGGCGCAGGCCGCGGACGGCATGGTCTCGGTCGGGCTGGGGGAGGGGCTGCTCGACGACGAGCCGAAGGGCAGGAGTCCGCAGCCCGCGAGGAGGGTGGCGGACACTGCCAGGATCCCCGCGTGCCACACCCGCATCACCGGGTCATCGTACGTCGCGCATGCGGGTGACCCGACCAGGCACGACTAGGCTCGCTCCTTGTGATCGCCTTGATCGTCGGGTCCGGTGCCCGCGAGCACGCCCTGGCGCGCGCCCTGCGACGTGACGCACAGGTGAGTGAAGTGCACGTCGCGCCCGGCAACGCCGGCATCGCGCAGGATGCGCGGGTCCATGCGGTCGATCCGCTCGACGGCGCTGCGGTGGCTGATCTCGCGGCCACGATCCGCGCGGATCTCGTCGTCATCGGTCCCGAGGCTCCA
>CAYYZU010000368.1:0-2041 GCA_964476205.1 uncultured Actinomyces sp.
AATCACCAGCACCGATGCTTGGCCGTGACGTCTCGCATTGGCAGCGACCTCTCCTAGGATCGAGCGCGCATCCTCGAGCATGCTGGGTTCAAGCGTGATGTCGCCGATCTGCACGACGCTCAAGCCGATAGGCGGATCGACCACCAGCCCGCTCGAGAGTGCTCTGTCGTCGAGCCTGCTCAGCAGTTCCGGCACCTCGACGGTCGCCATGTCCATGATCTGCTTCCAGGCATCCTCACGGTTGTCCAGTCGCAACATCACCACCGCGGCGGCGAGACGTCCCTGCACCGTTCGATGCAGGGCCTCGGCGACATCGCGGTCGAGTCGCTGGGATTCGGCAAGGATCTCCACCCGGCGCTGTCGTTCGCGCGCGAGCGCAGTGTTCGCCTGCTCCAATCGACGCTGGGCCACGACGACGAGTCCGTAACTGGCGACGACCGCAAGACCCGGCAAGAGGTAGCGATACGACATGCGGAAGGCCATGAGGATCCATTCGCCCGCGCCCTCGGGGAAGAGGCCGAAGATCGTGGCGGGCACGGCGACTCCCAGTACGGCCGACAAAGCGATGAGGGACCACTCACCCACGACGCGCCAGGCACCCCCAAGAGTGCGACCCGGCGGTGGCAGTCGGTCGAGTCCATACGTCGTCGCGAGGGGCGCGGCAGCCAGGCAGAAACTGGCAAGAACGGCCGCGGGCGTCACCGCCCACTGGTAGACAACGAACTGCAGTGGGGCAGATCCCAGCGTGAGGAGAAACACGAGGAGCACTCTTCGCGGGAGAGGTACGGTGAGCAGGTCGCGCAGGCGGTAACGCTCGCGGCGCGGCGGCGTATCCACAAAGGGGTCAGCCTCGACGTCCACCCACTCCGTCACCTGCCCCCGCAGGGGGGCGGCGATCACACCCGCCCGTACGCGCCTCAGACCGGCCACGAGCTGGACGGCATCGAGTTCCCGGTCCTTCGAAGGATGTATCGAGACCTCGAGCTCCCGGCCCCGGATCACCAGGGCGGTGCTGGATCCGCGCGAGCCCGGGAGGCTCTCCCGCATCCACCGATAGACCTGGAGGCGGACGCCGTCGTCCAGCAACACGCCGTCGGCATCCATTCTCTCGACCGTGGGCGATGCAGAGATCAGACACAGGGGATCGAGGGATCGCAGGGCAGGAATCAGGCCAAGGCGCACGCTCACGGGATGAAGCACGTGGGCCATGGGGCGCAGCCGTTCGCCAATGAAGTCATCAACATCGTTGGCAAGTTCGGCGTTACCGCGGCGCCCTCCTGTCTTGACGATCTCAGACAAGGGCGCGGCCACCTCCTCCTCCAGGAGACGCCGCGACACTGCACGCAGCGAAGCTTCGGCCCTCTCCAGCGTGGCATTGGTGGATCTCGCGAGGCTCAGTCGCTCCTGGAGGATCACGCCTACATCACGAGAGGCGTGCTGACCATCGCGGATCAATTGGACGATCAGCGCCAGCACGAGGACGTTGACCGGTCGGGTCACCGTCCAGAGAACGATAAAGCTCACCGGGTACTGGCCGCCGCGCAAAGCAACCGCAACGATCGCCATGAGGAAGCCAGAGACCACGGCCACGACCCAGTAAAGGAGCAGGGCTGCCGGCACCGACCGCCACCAGGCTGAGCGCGAAGACGTGATGAAACGGCGGGCTGACCAGATGAGGATGGCCGCGATGACGAAGCCCACGAGCGCAGCGAGGAACGAGATGGCGGCTATCAACGAGGGGCTGGGTGCGTCGGGTGCATCGCGCATGATGAGCATGGCCCCGAGGAACTCGCCGATCGTCAGAAAGGCAAACGGCCACAGGCTGAGGCCCAGGTGACGCAATCGAAACGAGTTCAACGCTCTTCCTCGGAGGATGGCGTGCCCGCCACAGTATGCCGAAGATAGACGAGCACACATGCCACTCGAGCGTTGTAGCCGTCCACATCCTTGGGGATCGCGAGCGCAGCGATAACGTCGGAGATCACAGACTCGACGGTGCGGACCGACAGGACGAGGTCGTCGGCGATCCGCTTGTTGGACC
>CAYYZU010000369.1:0-2034 GCA_964476205.1 uncultured Actinomyces sp.
CATGAGCGCGTCAAGCCAGCGCATGTCGCCCGTCCCCGGGGCTAGAGGGATGTTGAGGTTGGCGCCCACCCCATCGCCCACGCCGACCTCATCGGCGAAGCCCGCGTAGTGCGGGAACCATCCCGCACCCGGGTCCACATGCAGTGACGCGTAGAGCACATCGCCCCGCGCGTAGAAGACATCCTGCGTGCCGTTGCCGTGATGGGCATCGATGTCGACGATCGCGACGCGTTCATGCCCCGCACTGCGCAGCGCCTCGGCTGCGATCGCCGCGTTGTTGAGATAGCAGGATCCGCCGTACGCCGACCGCGTGACGTGATGCCCCGGGGGACGCGTGAGGCCGTAGATCACGCCATCTCCCACCGCATCGACGCACGTGAGCGCGACATCGACCGCTCCGCGGGCGGCCTCCCACGTCCCCGGTCCGATGAGCGTCATCGTGTCGTAGCCGAACATGCCCGCCGCCCCGTGCACCGCGGTCGGCTCGCGCAGCGGCAGATCGCCGAGCAGTCCAGGCGTGGGGAAGAGATAGGGCACGACCCGGTCCGCGCCATATTCCTCCCAGCGCTCCCACACCGTGCGCACATGCTCGACCAGGCGCGCATCGTGGACGCGCAGCAGCACCTCGTCATCGTGCGCGGTCGCCTCCACCATCGGCCAGTCCGCAAGCGCAGCCTCGATCGCGTCGACGCGCTCAGGCACCTCGGTGCCGGGCGTGCGCATGCCAAGCCAGATCTCCGCGCCGGGCACATGGCGACGTGCCTCGGCAGAGCGGACCACCCGAATCACGCCCTCACCCTCCCATGTCCTGACAGGATGCCGGGGTGCGTGTCGCGGATCTCGGCATCGTCATCGGCCACTTCCCCAGCGGTCCCACCGCGAGCATCGTCGACGTCCCCGGAGTTGGCGTCGGGCACGCGACCGTCGTGTACGACGAGCCCCCGCCCCCTGCCGGCCGCGGCATCGCGCGTACCGGCGTCACCGTCGTCGACCCCGGCGGTGACTGCCTCGCCGATCCCGTGCCCTCCGGTGTCTCGGTGCTCAATGGCGCCGGCGAAATCACCGGGCGCTCGCAGATCGAGGAGTGGGGCTACGCCGAGACACCGGTCTTCCTCACCTCGACGATGCAGGTGGGCCGCGTCTACGACGCCGCGTGTCGGTTGCTCATGGCTCCAACCGACGGCGACGCCCAGTCGACTTTCGGCGAGGTGATCATCCCCGTTGTCGGCGAGTGCGACGACTCGTGGGTCTCCGATCCGCGCGCCATGCACGTGACCTTCGATGACGTGCGCACCGCGCTCGAGGGAGCCCGGGCCGGCGGCGAGTTCTCGCAGGGAGCGGTCGGCGCCGGCACCGGCATGAGCTGCCTCGGCTGGAAGGGCGGCATCGGCTCCGCCTCTCGCGTGCTCCCCGACGGTCACGTCGTCGGCGTACTCCTGCTCACCAACTTCGGCAGCTCCCATCGCCTCACCATCGACGGCGCACCCATCGGTAGGCGCCTCGGCCGCGGCGGCATCGAGGAGCCGCCACCGGCGGGCTCGTGCATCGGCATCGTCCTCACCGATGCGCCGATCGATGCCGCCGGATGCACGCGTCTGGCCACGCGCATCGGCCTGGGTCTTGCGCGCACCGGCTCGGTCGCGCATCACGGCTCCGGCGAAATCTTCCTCGGCATGGCCAACGGCCTGCGCACGTCCGGCTGTGGCGGCCCCGCCATCACCGGCCGCTCACTCGATCCCTACTTCGAGGCCACGGTCGACGCAGCCGAGGAAGCGGTCATCGCGTCGATGATCAACGCCGAGACCACCACGGGCTATCAGGGCCGCACTCTGCATGCGCTTCCCCTTGATGAGGTCAGGGGCTACCTGTGATCCGCGACGTCATCCCACTCGCGGACGGCGAGCGCCTCAGTGTCACTCTCTTCATCCCCGATTCCACGCCCGCGCCGTGCATCCTCGAGGCGCTGCCCTATCGCAAGGACGACATGACCTCGGGCTGGCGCCCGGAGTACCAGCGCTTCTGCGATGAGTTCGG
>CAYYZU010000370.1:0-2001 GCA_964476205.1 uncultured Actinomyces sp.
CCGGGCTCCTTGTCGGAGACGAGGATGTTGCCCTCGCCCCCACCGGTCGTGCCGCTCGCGACCGCTCCGCGATCGACCACGATGACCGACAGACCCGCCTCGGCGCAGGCGCGGGCACAGCAGGCACCGACGACGCCCGCGCCGATGATCACGACGTCGGCGGTCACGCACGCTCCTCGCGGCGACGCGCCCAGATCCCGCGCACATGATCCAGGTGATGTGCCATCACCCTCTCCGCCGCACGGCGGTCACCCGACTCGAGTGCATCAATAAGTCGTGCGTGCTCCGCAGCGGAGTCGACGAGCACACCATCCGCTGCGAGCTGCTCAAGGCCATACAGCCGACTCTGGTCGCGCAGGCGCCCGACCATTTCGACCAGCCTCGGGTTGCCCGCCTCGGCGAGGAGGGCCAGGTGGAGCTCGCGATCGGATTCGACATAGGCCACGACATCCCCCCGACCGGCCGCATCCTGGACATCCGCGGCGAGCGCACGCAGCCGCTGGAGGGAGCTGACAGAGATGTGGCCCGCAAGATCGCGCACGGTCGGCACCTCGAGCAGCCGCCGGAGCTCAGTCACCTGGTCCAACTCCTCATCGGTGAGCTCGACGACGCGGAAACCCTTGTTGGGCACGGGCGCCACGATGCCCTCGTTGACCAGGTCGAGCATCGCCTCGCGCACAGGCGTGGCGCTCACGCCGAACTGCTCGGCGAGCGCCGGGATGCTGTACGTCGTACCCGGCACCATGCGACCGGAGACCAGGGCGGCACGCAACGACTCGGCCACGCGCTCGCGGAGGGACACGCGCTCGCCGATCTCGGGCAACCCGGTGACGCCGTGACTGCTCATACGAGGAAGCCTGAGGGGAAGGGATCGTCGTCGGCGAGCACGAATTGCGCCGTGCCTGTGATCCAGGCGCGCCCGGTGATGGTGGGCACGATGGCTGGTCGAGCGGCCACCTCTGTCTCCTCGACGATGCGCCCGATGAAGTGCGTGCCAATGAAGGACTCGTTCACGAGTTCATCCCCCAGGCCCATCAGGCCACGCGCGTGAAGCTGGGCCATGCGGGCTGAGGTGCCCGTACCGCAAGGGGATCGGTCGAACCACCCGGGCGAGATGACCATGGCGTGACGCGAGTGCTTCTCATCCGATCCGGGTGCAACGACCTGCACGTGCTTGCAGCCGCGGATGGCGGGGTCTGCCGGGTGCACAGGCGAATCGGCTTCGTTGATCGCCGCCATGAGTTGCATCCCGCGGCGCAGGATCTCGTCGCCGTTGTCGCGGGCGAACTCCACCCCGAGGGCGTCGGACTCCACGATCGCGTAGAAGTTGCCACCGAAGGCCATGTCATAAGGGACGCGACCGATGTCGGGTACGTCGACCGACAGGTCGAGGCCGTAGGCGAACGACGGCACGTTGCGGATCGTGACCGAGCGTGCAACACCATCCTCGACCGCGACCTCGGCGACGACCAGTCCCGCGGGCGTATCGAGCCGGATGGTGGTGATGGGCTCCGTAACCTCCACGCGCCCCGTCTCCACGAGCACCGTGGCCACGCCGATCGTGCCGTGCCCGCACATGGGCAGGCAGCCGCTCACCTCGATGTAGACGACACCCCAATCGGCATCGTCACGTGTCGACGGCTGCAGGATCGCACCGCTCATCGCACTGTGGCCGCGGGGCTCGAACATGAGCAGACGGCGCACGTCGTCCATGTGCTCCATGAAGTGCAGCCGCTTGTCCATCATGGTGGCGCCGGGGATCTCCCCGACGCCACCCACGATGACGCGCGCGGGCATCCCCTCGGTGTGAGAGTCGACCGCGTCGAAAGTGCGCGAGGCGCGCATGTCAGACGGTCGCGAGACCCGCGTCGATCGCTGCCTGCGTCGCGGCGCGCACGACCGACTCCTGCTCGGGCGTGAGCGGCAGGCGCGGCGGGCGGCACGGACCGCCGTAGCGACCGACCATGTCCATCGAGAGCTTGATGGCCTGCACGAACTCCG
>CAYYZU010000371.1:0-1999 GCA_964476205.1 uncultured Actinomyces sp.
CGTACAAGACCTACTGCACGCCCATCTCACTGCCCTTCCCCGTCGAGGTGAGGCCAGGCGATGTCGTTGATCAGTCGGTCACCCTCACGCTCTCCGACGTGCCCGCGCAGGCACCCGGGCCCCTAGCGGAGGCGCCGGTCGAGATCACGGTCGATGCGGCTGCCCAGCCGATGCCGAGCATCGGCGTGCACGTGACCGAGCCCCCATGGACCGGGTCGGAGACCGACTTCCTTCGCTCCCTCTCGCTCGGACACCTCCACGCCGATATCGACGCCGATGCACCCGATGCCGCCGAGCGCATCCGCGAGGCAGTGTCGCGCGCACGCGACCTCGGGTCGCGCGTGCTCTTGGCGCTTCACAGTCCCGGCGACCCTGACGCCAGTCTCGGCGCACCCTTGGCCGAGGCGGGCGACACCCTGGCCGGCATCTGGATCGTCCGTCCGGACGAGAAGGTCACCGCACGCGCGACGGTCGATGCGTGGCGCTCCGCCCTCGGCCCGGACCTCCCGTGGGGATGCGGGACCAACCTCTACTTCACCGAGCTCAACCGCGAGCGACCAGACACAGCGGGCCTCGCGTGGACGACGTTCTCGGTCAACCCCCAGGTGCATGCCCACGATGACCGCTCCGTGCTGCAGAACGCCGCAACGCTGGCGGTGATCGCAGAGAATGCCGCGCAGCTGGCCGGGGGCACGCGGATCCACGTGGGCCCGGTGTCGCTGCGCCCCCGCTTCAATCCCAACGCGACTGACCCTGCTTCCGACGTGAGCAATACCGATCTACCCGCCGATGTCGACGCCCGTCAGCGCGGCTGGTTCGCCGCCGCGTGGACAGCCCTCGCCGTGCGCAGCCTCGCGAGCCCCGGGACGGTCTCGGCCGTCACCCTCTTCGAGGATCTCGGCTGGAAGGGCCTGCGCGCGCGCGACTGCGGCCCCGAGGATGCAGCCTTCCCCGCCGATCCCGGTGAAGAGTTCCCCGTCTCCGCCGTCGTGCGAGCACTTGCACGGGCGACGCATCTCCTGCCCACAGCCTCGAGCGATCCGGAGTCGGTGGACGCCATCGTGTTCACGGGCCCCGACGGCCGGCGCGCCCTCCTCGTCAACGTCACCGATGCACCGCGCGACGTGCACCTCACCGGCGCCGCGGATGCCGCATTCACCGTGGGACCACATGATGTAGTCGCCGTCGACCTGCCTGGGAGGGCATCGTGACCGATCCGCTGTTCGACCTCACTGGACGCCGCGTCCTCCTCACGGGGGCCGGTGGCGCTCTTGGGTCGGTCATGGCCCGGGCCTTCGCCGAGCGAGGCGCGCACGTGGCGGTGCACGACCTCTCGGCCGAGCGGGCAGCACCCGTCGTCGAGGCGATCCAGGCGGCCGGCGGTCGAGCAATGGCCATCGTCGGGGATGTCTCCACGGCCGAAGGAGCAGCTGACGTCGTCCGCCAGGGCGCCGATGCTCTCGGCGGACTCGACGTACTCCTCAACGGCGTGGGCATCAATCGCCGCAAGCCGATGGAGGAGGTCACACCCGAGGACTTCGACGCGATCGTCTCGGTCAACCTGCGCGCGATCTACTTCGCCAGCCAGACTGCGCACGCCATCATGCGCCCGCAGGGCAAGGGATGCATCGTCAATCTCAGCTCGCTCAGCGCCCGCTTCAGCTTCAACACGATCTCGGTGTACGCCGCGACAAAAGCCGGCGTCACCTCGCTCACACGCAGCTGCGCTCGCGAGTGGGCCGCAGACGGCATCAGGGTCAACGCCATCGAGCCCTTCGTCATCAAGACGGAGTTCACCAAGCCCCTGTGGGGCGAGGACCATCGCCAGCGGTGGTTCGACCACATCACGCCGGTCGGCCGGCTCGGCGCACCCGAGGACCTGGTCGGCTCGGTGATCTACCTCGCCAGCGACGCGTCGTCGTGGGTCACGGGCCAGACCATCGTGCTCGACGGCGGTCTCACGGCCGGGGCCGACTGGGACGCCTTCCGCGACATGTGA
>CAYYZU010000372.1:0-1999 GCA_964476205.1 uncultured Actinomyces sp.
GGGGCCGGTTTGCCCCCTGCTTCCGACTGAAGATCGGAAGGTCGGCGGTTCCACCCCGCCCCCGGAAGCACCGGAGCGGTCGACCACGGCGATGAGGGTCTCCCCCGGCCGGTCGGCGACGTCCTCGGGCACCGGGGCGGTGAGGGAGACCAGGCAGGTCACCTCGTCCTCGGCCTCCAGGGCGACGACATCGACATCGAGCTGTGCGGTGAACTCCATGGTGATCCCCCATCTGCCCGAGCCCCCGCTCGGACATCTCCTTTATCCCAGGGGGGTCTGACACCGAGGGGGCGTCAGTCGCTCTGGGAGTGCAGCCTCCAGACCCTCGTTGGCAGCACGCATTGACACCCGGATGAGGCCCGACGCGGAAGGGAAGTCGCGACGGCGGCTAGGCGAACGGATCTTCGAGGCGCTTCGCCTGCCGGGAAGCGCGCGCCTCGGTGCCTATCTCGATCAGTGGTTCTGCTGCCGTATACACCCGGCCTCGCTTATCGCCTTGCGCCGTCAGGAAGCCTGCATCAACCAGGGTCTTCAGATCGCGAGTCGCAGTTTGGTCCGATACTTCGTCACCGTTATCGCGCAGAGCGGCTGTGTAGGTCGACCGTCTGAGTCGATATCCATTCGTGGCGTCAAAGAGAGCAGGAATTGAGCGTTCGGGCAGCCCTTTCGCCCGGACGAGGCTCTCCAGTGACATCCACAGCCTTTCGCTCGCCTTCACTCGACGCTGCAAAGTCTCGGCCTGGCGCAAGTGCGCAGTGAGCATGAATCGAATCCAAGGTCGAGTATCCCGCCCGGGTTGCCATCTGCCTCCACCCACCTGCCCGAGAACGTCGTAGTAGGCGCGGGTGTTTCGCCCGAGATACTCCTCCACGCTCATGAACACCGGAGCGAGCGTCCCGTCGCCAGCAAGGACCAAACTCTGCAGGCCACGAGCCATTCGACCGTTGCCGTCTCGAAATGGATGAATCATCACCAGGTTGAGGTGGGCCATGGCTGCTCGAAGAATGGCGAGACCACCTGGCGCGTTCATCTCGTCCACTAGGGCATCAACCAACGCCGGCACTTCTTCACGATCGACTCCCTCATAGACGATCTCCCCGGTGGGTTCGCTTCGCACAAACACGGACCCTGCTCGCCAGCGGCCCGGTCGAGCGGTGAGGTCATAGCTGGTCATCATGAAGTGCAGGCTCTTCACGAGATCAACAGACACCTCAATCGGGGGTTCTTGCGCAAGTTGAAGGATGTACGTCATCGCATTTCGGTAGCCCTCGAGAGCGAGGCGAGTCTCCGTCGTCACGTCCATGGGTTCCTCGCCGGCGGCGACCGCTGCCGCATCGTCGAGGGCTGCGTCGTAACCCTCAATGCTGTTGGACCCTTGGATGTTGCGGGCGAAAGCCATGCGCCGAAGCGCCCCTGACCATCGCCGAGGTTCGTTCAGTTGATACCGAAGCGACTGCTTGAGTGTCTCAATCTCCGCAAGCACCTCGTGTTCGCGTGAATCGAGCTCTGGGGCCTGGAACAACATGACTGAGACTCCTCGTCATAGCGTATGACTATAACTATACATCATGCAGATGATTTGTTACTAACTAATGCTCATCAGCGCTCAGGCCCGCCCCGACCAGCTCCCGAGGCACGTGCTCATCCCGCCGGTCAGGCCCCGTGAGTGTCGTACCCCCCGGGCAGGGTCAGGAGTGCGGTCGATTCGGATCGCATCTCGAAGGGGGGACGCCATGGGCGTCGATCGCATCATCACCACTGGCCTCGCGCTCGCACTCGGCACCGCGCTCGTCTGCGCCGGACCCGTCATCGCCTCGCCCGTCGCTGCCGCGGACGGTGCGCCAGCGCAGGTGCGCAGCACTGACGACACGACGGCGACCGTCGATGACACCAGCGTGCCCACGGCACCGCTGTCGTCGTTCGTCGGCAGCATCAGCACTCCCGCGCGCGGTGAGACGACGGTGCATGTCAACGGCGACCTGGTGCTCACACCCGAGTC
>CAYYZU010000373.1:0-1706 GCA_964476205.1 uncultured Actinomyces sp.
GCTCGCCTCGAAGGTGGCGCCGTGCCCCGCACCGCACCCCCACACGACGGGGTTGCCACTCGCCTCGACCTTCTGGACGATCGCCGGGAGCGTGTCACGGACCTTGCCCGCTCCCATGCGCGTGATGAGACTCAAGCGTCCCGGGATGCGCTCGGGGTTCAGCATCTCGACAGCATCGAGGACTTCCTCGGGAGATGCCTTGGGGCCGACCTTCATGCCCACCGGATTGCGAATCGTCGAGGCGAAGTGCATGTGCGCGCCGTCGAGCTGGCGCGTGCGCTCTCCCACCCAGAGGAAGTGGCCGGAAACGTCGTAGAGATCCCCCGTCCGCGAGTCCACGCGCGTGAGCGCACGCTCGTAGTCGAGGCTGAGGGCCTCATGCGCGGCGTAGAACTCCACGCGCGTGAACTCCTCGGGATTGGCTCCGCAGGCGTGCATGAAGGACAGCGCGCGATCGATCTCGGCGGCGAGCTTCTCGTAGAGCAGACCCGCGGTGGACTCGCGCACGAAGTCCTGGTTCCACGCGTGCACCTGGCGCAGGTCGGCGTAGCCACCCTGCGTGAAGGCACGGATGAGATTGAGTGCGGATCCCGAGGCGTGGTAGGCCTTGAGCAGTCGCTGCGGGTCGGGGCGACGCGACTCCGCGTCGAAGGCGATCGCGTTGACCGCGTCGCCGAGGTAGCTGGGGAGCTCGAGTCCGTCGCGAATCTCGATGGGATTGCTCCGCGGCTTGAAGTACTGACCTGCGACGCGACCCACCTTGATGACGGGGAGGGACGCGGCGTAGGTGAGCACCACCGACATCTGCAGCACCGTCTTGAGCCGGGCCCGGATCGAGTCGGCGGTGTTGGCCGCGAAGGTCTCCGCGCAGTCGCCGCCCGTGAGCACGAACGCCTCGCCGCGGGCCGCCTTGCCGAGGTGATCGGTGAGGATGTCGCACTCGCCCGCGAAGACCAGAGGCGGCTGCGCCCGGAGTTCGGCAAGCACCGCCTGGAGCGCGGCATCGTCGGGCCACACCGGCTGCTGGGCAGCGGGCAGGTCAGGCCAGGCGATCGTGGACATGGCTCAAGGGTACGGCGCGGTCACCCGAAGAAGGCCGCAGCCTCCTCGTAGCGCGCGATCGGCACGGTCTTGAGCTCACCCGTCGCCTCCGACAGCGGCACCCGCACGATGTCGGTGCCGCGGAGAGCCACCATCTTGCCGGAGTCGCCATCCTTCACGGCGTCGATGGCGTTGAGCCCGAAGCGCGTGGCCAGGACGCGATCGAACGCCGTCGGCGTGCCACCACGCTGGATGTGGCCGAGCACAGCAGCGCGCGACTCCTTGCCGGTGCGCTGCTCGATGGCACCGGCCAGCCAGTCACCGATACCGGAGAGCTTCACATGGCCGAAGGCATCGACCGTGGCGTCCTTGGTCATCAGGTCCCCATCCTTGGGCAGGGCGCCCTCAGCCACGCAGATGATGGGGGCGTACTGCTGCTGGAAGCGATCCTCGACCCATCCGCAGACCTGATCGAGGTCGAAGGGCACCTCGGGGATGAGGATGACGTTGGCGCCGCCCGCCATGCCCGAATGCAGGGCGATCCATCCGGCGTGACGGCCCATCACCTCGATGACGAGCACGCGATGGTGAGACTCGGCGGTGGTGTGCAGGCGGTCGATCGCGTCGGTGGCGATCGTCACGGCAGTGTCGAAGCCGAAGGTGTA
>CAYYZU010000373.1:1716-1984 GCA_964476205.1 uncultured Actinomyces sp.
TTGGGTACGCCGATGACGGGCAGGCCGTGCTCGGCGAGTTTCGTGGCCACGCCAAGGGTGTCCTCGCCGCCGATGGCAACGAGCGCATCGACACCGAGGTCGGCGAGATTGCGCTCGATGCGCTCGACGCCACCCTCGACCTTGATGGGGTTCGTGCGCGAGGAGCCCAGGATGGTGCCGCCGCGCGGCAAGATGCCGCGCACCGCGGAGACGTCGAGCGGCATGGTGATGCCCTCGAGCGGGCCCTTCCATCCGTCGCGGAAGCCGA
>CAYYZU010000374.1:0-1972 GCA_964476205.1 uncultured Actinomyces sp.
CTGTGGGCCGGTCCTTCGGGACCGGCCCACAGTGCGTGAGGCGGTGACGCCTCGTGAGGCGGTGACGCCTCGTTAGGCGGTGACGCCTCGTTAGGCGGTGACGCCGCGGAAGCCGCGGAGCACCACAAGTGCTCCCACGCCAAGCAGGGCAATGAAGACGGCCGCCCCCGTAGTCGACAGCGGCACCACGACTGCGGTGAGCAGAAGGGCCGAGCCCGCGATGAGGAGACTGCGTGCAGCCGCCATCCCGCCCGTGAGCCGGCCACGGACCTCGTCGGGCACCTGCTGCTGGACCAGGGCCGCCAGGAGCCCCTGCGCGTAGGCCGTCGTGGCACTGCCTACGAAGAGGATGGCGGCGGGGATCCACACGTCCGTGTACACCACGGAGGTCGCCACGAGCGGGATACCCAGCAGCGCGAGGGCCACGAAGGTGCCGTAGCTCCTCAGCAGATCCCGTCGCACGACGCCGTGCGATCCCGTGAGGGAGAGGGTGAGACGACCCACGAGGACCCCCAGCACCCCGCTCACCAGCACAGGCGTCACCAGGGATTCCTCCCAGTCGCTGGCGAGGATGACGTTGGCGAACTGGGTGGGCACGGCCACGCACAGGACCAGGTCGGCGACGACGACGCGGCGCAGCACGGGATGCGTCTTCAGGACTTCGAGGACTCTGCCGGAATCCCTGTCGCGGCGCGAGATCTTCACCGGTCGTGTGATGAGAGCGATAGGCCACGCGACCAGGCACAGCACCACGCCGACCCCGATGAGAGTGACGCCAGGGCTCGGACTCAGTCCGGAGAGCATGAGCCCCAGAGCGACTCCGATGCCCAGCCTCAGGATGCTGATGATCTCAGCGGCGCCTCGTGCACCTGCCGGCACCATTGCCGCCTGCGTCGTCGCCAAGGCCGGGACGCAGGCACCAGCGAACACTCCATCGACCAGGACCGTGACCACGAAGGCACCGTCTGATGTGACGCCCCTGAGGAGCATGAGAGCGGTCACCAGGCTTACCAACCCCTGCAGGGCCATGCCGGCGACGAGCAACCGGCGCGGATCGAATCGATCCGTGATCGGACCGCTCGCCAGGCCGCCGAGGGCCAGGCCCACGGCGAAGACCGCGGCCGCCACACCGATGCCGAGCGCGTCACCTGTCAGCTCTGTCGTATAGCGGAGGCGGCTCACATCCCGTCCGCCGTAGCCGATCGCGGCCAGGAGCATGACGCCCATGAGGGCAAGGAAGCGCGGTGAATGCCGGACCTCGCCCAGGGCCGAGCGCCGCAAGGCGCTAGTGAACACGGACTAGCGGACCTCGACGATCGGCAGGCGAAGGGCGCCGGGAGCATGCTCGGGGACGAAGGGATTCTTGGGAGCCACGGCCTCGACGGCGACGTAAGCACTGCCCAACTCCGGGCGGACGTCCTCTTCGCCCCTGTTGGGCCACATCGCCATGGCGCGCTCGGCCTGTGCGGTGATCGTCAGGGAGGGATTGACGCCGAGGTTCGCGGTGATCGCGGAGCCATCGACGACGTGCATGCCGGGGTAGTGGAAGACCCGGTGGTAGGCATCGATGACACCCGTCTCGTCGTCGGCCCCGATCACGCAGCCGCCAACGAAGTGGGCCGTCATGACCGCGTCGAAGTTGTCGAAGGCATTGGATCCGGCGACGCCGTCGATCTGATCGGCGATGCGGTGCACGACCTCGTCGGAGATGGGGATGTACGACGGGGCGGGATTGGACTCGTCCTTGTTGGTCGCCAGGCGCCAGCCGAGTCGGCCGCGCTTGCCCGCGAGGGTGAGGGAGTTGTCGACGGGCTGCATGACCAGAGAGATGACGGCGCGCTCGCTCCACTTGCGCACGTTGACGAGATAGGCGGCGTTCGCGCGCTGCCTCCAGATCTCCTTGGTCCACGTGCGCCACTTTGTCTGCATAGACACTGTTGATCTCTCCTATATAACCATCGCTCTCTTCTTT
>CAYYZU010000375.1:0-1964 GCA_964476205.1 uncultured Actinomyces sp.
CCCTTGACCAGACCCAGTTCGATGCGGCGATTGCCCTGCTCAAGCAGCAGAAGGGGCTCGTCAGCGAGTACTGGAGCGACTACCTCAAGCAGATCGACGCGGTCAATGCCGGCACCATGACGGCTGCCACGTCATGGCAGGTCATCGTCAACGGCTTCGATCCCGCCGTGGTCGGCTCGACGAAGGCCAAGGAGGGTGCGACCGGTTGGTCGGACACGTGGATGGTCGCGAAGGACACGCCCAACCTCAACTGCGCCTACAAGTGGCTCGACTGGATCGCCTCGCCTGAGGTCAACCAGCAGGCCACCGCGTGGTTCGGCGAGGCGCCGAGCAACGTCAAGGCCTGCGATATCGATCCCGAGCAGTGCGCGACGTACCACGCGAACGAGCCCTCCTACTGGGAGAACGTCTACTACTGGAACACCCCGACCGAGGCCTGCCTCGACGGGCGCACGGACGTCAAGTGCGTGCCCTACTCGGAGTGGTCGAAGGCATGGAGTGAGCTCCGCTCCTAATTGCTCCTAACTGATTGACGGCGAGGGAACCCATGGCAACGACGACCGCGACTCCTCCGAAGGGAGGATTCGGCTATCGCCATCCGCGTGCGCGGCTGGCGGCGCTGCTCGCAGCGCCGATGGCGTGGCTGGTCGTCGTCTACCTGGGTTCCCTCGCCGCGCTCTTCCTCACAGCGTTCTGGACGGTCGACGGCTTCACCGGTGCGCTCGTGCGCACCTTCACGTTCGAGAACTTCGTCGATGTCTTCACGACCCCGGCGTACCTCCAGACCATGCTGCGCACTCTCGGCATCGCCATCGGCGTGACGCTCCTGTGTCTGCTCATTGGAGTGCCGGTCGCGTTCTTCATGGCACGCGTCGCGCGAGCGCGCTGGCAGCCACTGCTCGTCGCTCTCATTCTCACGCCGCTGTGGGCCAGCTACCTCGTCAAGGTCTACGCCTGGCGCGCGATGCTCAGCCCCGAGCAGGGTGTCGTCGCGTGGTTCCTCGCGCCCTTCGGCCTCGATAGTCCCGGCTTCGGCGAGTTGAGCATCATCATCACGCTCACCTACCTGTGGCTGCCCTACATGATCCTGCCGGTGTACGCCGGCTTCACGCGCCTGCCGAATTCGATGCTCGATGCCTCGGCCGATCTCGGGGCCAAGGGCTGGCGCACCTTCCGCAGCGTCGTCGTCCCGATCATCTTCCCCACGATGGTGGCCGGATCGATCTTCACCTTCTCTCTCAGCCTCGGCGACTACATCACGGCTCAGATCGTCGGCGGCAAGGTGATCATGCTCGGCAACGTCGTCCAGCAGAACTACGTCACCAACCTTCCCTTCGCGGCGGCCTTCGCCACGATCCCCGTCGTCATCGTGCTTCTCTACCTCGCTGCGGTACGCCGCACCGGCGCGCTGGAGAACCTGTGACAACCGGGCGTGGGACCAAGGTCGTCCTCTCGATCTTCGCGGTGATCGCGTTTCTCTTTGTTTACATCCCCCTGGCCGTCGTCCTCATCAACTCGTTCAACGCCGGCGAGACTCTGTCGTGGCCCCCGGAGGGCTTCTCCACGAAGTGGTGGGGTGCAGCGTTCTCTAACGAGGGCGTGCGCAACGCGCTTGTCACGAGCGTGATTCTCGGCATCTGCGCGACTGCGGTCGCGCTCGTGCTCGGCACTCTGGCGGCACTGGCCCTCGGACGCTTTAACTTCTTCGGCCGCGATTCCGTGAGCCTGCTCATCATCCTGCCTATCGCCTTGCCCGGCATCGTCACGGGCATCGCGCTCAACAACGTCTTCACGTCGTTCCTGGGCGGACTCACCTTCCTCACCCTTGTGGTCGCCCACTCGACCTTCTGCATCGTAGTCGTCTACAACAACGCACTCGCCCGCGTGCGGCGCCTCGGCGGCAATGTCGAGGAGGCCTCGGCCGACCTCGGAGCCCGTGGCTGGCAGACCTTTATCCACGTGAC
>CAYYZU010000376.1:0-1964 GCA_964476205.1 uncultured Actinomyces sp.
TCCCCCGCTCAGCCCTCCAGAGCGGCGCGGACCTCGTCATCTCCAGCACGCACAAACTCGGCGGGAGTCTCACTCAGTCCGCCATGCTGCACCTCGCCGATGGGCCCTACGCCGACCTCCTCGAACCCCTCATCGACCGCGCCATGACGACGGTGCAGACGACGAGTCCCTCGGCGCTGCTCTTCGCATCTCTCGACCTGGCCCGACGCGACCTCCAGCTCAACGCGGCCGAGGGCATCGGCGCGAGCATCGCGGACCTCGAGAGCGCACGGGCGCTGCTGAACGCGCGCGGACGCTTCGTCGATCCCGACCCGTCCATCCATGCGGCAGCCGACGTCATCGCCCTTGATCCGCTGCGCATCGTCGTCGACACGCGATCCGGTGGGACTCCCGGCTACGTCGCACGACGACTTCTCGAGGAGCGCAGCCTCATCCACGTGGAGATGGCAACCGACTCGTGCATCGTGGGGCTGGTCGGAGCGGGCAGCAGGCTTGATGTCGACCGCTTCGTGAATGCCCTGCACGACCTGCCCGTGATGGATCTCGGCGGGCACCCCGCGATTCATCTGCCACCGCTCGCGGAGCGGGCCATGGACCTGCGCGAGGCGTACTTCAGCCCGACGGAGTCCGTGCCCGCGACCGATGCTGTGGGCCGCATCTCGGCTGATTCCCTGGCGGCCTATCCGCCGGGGGTGCCCAACATCCTCCCGGGCGAGATCCTCACGCAGCCGATCATCGACTTCCTCAGGTCCACCGCTGCTTCCCCCTACGGCTGGGTGCGCGGAAGCCTGGACCCGACCGTGGATCGCATGCGCGTCATCGCGCGGTAGTCGCGACGGACTCCATCAAGTCGAGGTACGCCGACATTCCCCATTCGAAGGCCACGTCGTCCACGGCATCACGTGCTGTGGCACCAAGAGCCTGCGCAAGATGCGGATGGCGTGCCGCGTAGTCGTCAGGAGCGCCCGTGAATGCGGCCTCGAAGGGCTCCACGGCCGATCCCAGGACGAGATTGTCGAAGAGCGCCATCAGTGGCATGACGCGATCCGACGGCACGCCGTACCCCGTGAGAAATGAAGCGATTGCCTCGTAAACCCGGAGTGCGTGCTCCCGATTGACACTGCGCGACACGATCATGGACGCGGCGACACGATGCGAGCGGTAGGCATGTCGATAGCGGCGGCCGAGCTCGGCGAGATCCCGCGGGTCGATAGACCCATCGACCACGGACACGTCAATGGTCGAGTTGATGAGCGAGTGGACGAGGTCGTGGATCTCGTCCATGCCGCTCACGTGGGCATAGAGGGACGGCGCCTGCACGCCCAGGCGAGCGGCCAGGCTGCGCATGGTGAGCACGGTCTCGTCAGGCCCCTCGTCGAGGAGCGCAAGGGCCGATTCGGCGATCCGGGCCGGGGTCACCGCAGGCCGCACGGGTGCCGTCGTCACGAGGAGCTCCCGGCCAAGGTCACGGTGTCATCACAGCCTTCCGCTCGGGACCTAACGCCGTTAGTGTGCGCTCAGCCCAGCGCGGGGTCAACCCGGTCGTGGAGGAGGAACGTTGTCCGCTGAGACTGTGCCGGCCCTACGCGTCCGCGGGGTGTCGAAGGTCTTCCCCACGCCCGAGGGGGGAGAGGTCAGGGCCCTGGACGACGTCAGCCTGGACGTGGCCGATGGGTCCTTCATGGTGTTGCTGGGTCCCTCCGGATGCGGGAAGACCACCCTCCTGCGCTGCATCGCCGGCCTCGAGTCACCGGATGCCGGGGAGATCATGCTGCGGGGCGACCGCATCGACACCGTCCCCGTGTGGAAGCGACGCGTCAACACCGTCTTCCAGTCCTATGCGCTCTTCCCGCACATGACGGTGGCGCAGAACATCGCCTTCGGCCTGCAGATGGATCGAATGCCGAAGGATGAGATCGCGCGGAAGGTCGATCACTCGCTGGAGCTCGTGCGACTGACCGGCC
>CAYYZU010000377.1:0-1934 GCA_964476205.1 uncultured Actinomyces sp.
GGGACGCCACCCTCGGACGAGAGGCCGAGGACCCCTCCGGGTGGAGGGGACCGGTATCGCCCCCACACCTCTCGCGAAGAGAAGAAGAGGACACCCATGGCACGTCTCGTAGGCGTCGACCTGCCCCGCGATAAGCGGATGGCCGTCGCGCTCACCTATATCTACGGAGTGGGTCGCTCGCGCGCTGCCGAAGCGCTTGAGGCGACCGGCATCAGCCCCGACCTGAGGGCTCGGGAGCTGACCGACGATCAGCTCCTCGCGCTGCGCGACTGGATCGAGGCCAACCTGCGCGTCGAGGGTGACCTCCGCCGCGAGGTCGCATCCGACATCCGCCGCAAGATCGAGATCGGCTGCTACCAGGGCATCCGGCATCGCCGCGGCCTGCCCGTCCACGGACAGCGCACGCACACGAACGCTCGCACCCGCAAGGGTCCCCGCAAGACCGTCGCCGGCAAGAAGAAGGCCGGCAAGAAGTAGTCCGCGGGTCTGCGCGTCCGGCTCCCGCCGGCGACCAGCGGACCGATGACCTCAGGAGTAAAACGAATGCCTCCCAAGACCGGAGCAAAAGCGGGCGCTAAGAAGGTCCGCCGCAAGGAAAAGAAGAACATCGCCCACGGGCACGCTCACATCAAGAGCACGTTCAACAACACGATCGTGTCCATCACCGACCCCAGCGGTGCCGTCATCGCCTGGTCCAGCTCGGGCCAGGTGGGCTTCAAGGGCAGCCGCAAGTCGACGCCGTTCGCGGCGCAGCTTGCCGCCGAGTCCGCCGCTCGCCGAGCCATGGAGCACGGCATGCGCAAGGTCGACGTGTTCGTCAAGGGTCCCGGCTCCGGCCGCGAGACCGCCATCCGCTCCCTCCAGGCCACCGGCCTGGAGGTGGGCTCGATCCAAGACGTCACCCCGGTCCCCTTCAACGGGTGCCGCCCGCCCAAGCGCCGCCGCGTCTGAGAACGGAGAACTGACACACCATGGCTCGTTATACCGACGCGGACTGCAAGCGATGCCGTCGCGAGAAGACCAAGCTCTTCCTCAAGGGCTCCAAGTGCGAATCACCGAAGTGCCCCTTCGAGAAGCGCCCCTACCCCCCCGGCCAGCACGGTCGCGGGCGTACCAAGGACAGCGAGTACCTGCTCCAGCTGCGTGAGAAGCAGAAGGCGACGCGTATCTACGGCGTCCTCGAGAAGCAGTTCCGCAACTACTACGAGGAGGCGCACCGTCGCACCGGCAAGACCGGCGACAACCTCATGCGCATCCTCGAGTCGCGACTCGACAATGTCGTCTACCGCGCGGGCTTCGCCAAGTCACGCGACATGGCCCGCCAGCTCGTGACCCACGGTCACTTCACGGTCAACGGCCACAAGGTCGACATCCCGTCGTACCGCGTGCAGGCCAACGACATCATCGAGGTGCGTCCCGGCTCGCGCGAGATGACGCCCTTCGTGGTGGCTCACGCGGAGATCGGCGAGCGCCCGGTGCCCGCGTGGCTCGAGGTCATCCCGTCGCAGATGCGGATCCTCGTGCACTCGCTGCCCTCTCGCCAGGTCATCGACACCCCGGTCCAGGAGCAGCTCATCGTCGAGCTCTACTCCAAGTAGTCGCTTTCTTCCCCCAAAACCCGACGTCATATAGCGGTCGTCGCCGAAAGGACACCACGTGCTCATCACGCAGCGCCCCATCCTCACCGAGGAGCCCATCAGCGAGTTCCGTTCTCGCTTCGTGCTCGAACCCCTCGAGCCGGGCTTCGGTTACACCCTGGGCAACTCGATGCGTCGCACCCTGCTCTCGTCGATCCCGGGTGCGGCCGTCACGAGCATTCGCATCGATGGCGTGCTTCACGAGTTCACCACCATCCCCGGTGTCAAGGAAGACGTCACCGAGCTGATCCTCAACATCAAGCAGCTCGTGGTCTCCTCGGATCACGACGAGCCCGT
>CAYYZU010000378.1:0-1932 GCA_964476205.1 uncultured Actinomyces sp.
GCCGTACCCGGCTGTCGCCCCAGGTCGTGCAGGAGGTGCGCGCGCACTTTGGCGACACGGTCCTGCCCACGGTCATCCCCCGGTCGGTCCGCCTCTCGGAGGCCGCGTCGTATGGCCAGACGGTGCTCGCCTATGACTCCGGGTCCTCGGGTGCGCTGGCCTACGTCCAGGCCGCGCGCGATCTTGACGGAGCCCACCATGGGTAGTTATCCACAGGTTATCCACATCATTTCAGGAGGAGACTCCCATGGCTGAGGCGAAGCGCGGGCTCGGACGAGGGCTCGGGGCCCTCATCCCTACGGGGCCCACCCCCCAGAAGGCTCCTGCCGGATCG
Organism: uncultured Actinomyces sp.; assembly: GCA_964476205.1. Lineage (GTDB taxonomy): Bacteria > Actinomycetota > Actinomycetes > S36-B12 > S36-B12 > Mxb001. The sequence goes on from CAYYZU010000378.1 coordinate 335, forward strand.
CCGGCAGCGAAGTCGCGTGCGAAGCCGACGCCCGTCACGCCGACGTCCGGCGGGTCGTCGTCTGGGAAGTCCCCGGCGGGCAAGACCTCGTCGCCCAAGTCCCCGTCTCCCAAGTCCTCCGCGAAGTCGCCTGCCGATCTTGAGCCGGTGGCCGGTGCTGTCTATGTCGAGATCGCGCCCGCGGACGTGGTGCCGAATCCGCGTCAGCCGCGCCAGGTCTTCGACACCGACGCTCTCGCCGAGCTCGTGCATTCGATCAAGGAGATCGGGCTGCTGCAGCCGATCGTCGTACGCCGCCGGGAGGACCCAGGCGATGGCGCGCACTTCGAGCTCATCGCCGGCGAGCGCCGCTGGCGTGCGTCCCAGGAGGCCGGGCTCGAGCGCATCCCCGCGATCGTGCGCGAGACCGCTGATGACGACATGCTGCGCGAGGCCCTGCTGGAGAACCTCCATCGCGCCCAACTGAATCCCCTGGAGGAGGCGGCGGCGTACCAGCAGCTGCTCGCCGATTTCGGTGGCACGCAGGAGGAGTTGGCACAGCGCCTCGGTCGATCGAGGCCGCAGGTGGCCAACACCTTGCGCCTGCTCAAGCTCCCGCCCGCCGTGCAGCGCCGCGTTGCTGCCGGTGTCATCAGCGCCGGGCATGCGCGTGCGCTGCTGTCACTCGATGACCCCGAGGCGATGGATCTGCTGGCGGAGCGCATCGTCAAGGAGGGACTGTCCGTCCGCTCCGTCGAGGAGATCGTGCTCATCGGCGAGGACGGCGAGCCGCGGCGCAAGCGCACCCCTCGCCCGCGCGGGGGAGCGTCGGCCGAGGTTGCGGAGATCACCGCGGGAGTGAGTGAGCGCCTCGGTGACCTGCTCGACACGCGCGTGCGCGTCGAAGGCGTGCGGAGTGAGCGCAGCCGCGGCCGACTCGTGGTGGAGTTTGCCGACCTCGAGGACCTACGCCGGATCGCCGACATCATCGAGGGTTGACCCGCGCGCGAACTTTGAGCGGAGGATGTCGGAAATCGGCACTTCCTGCTCAAAGTTTCACGTGCGAGCGGCGATGGTGCGGGCGAGTATCGATCCCACTCGCACTGAGCCACACAATTCAATCGTCGGACGGCCTCAGTCGCCGCGCAGGGTGAGGAACTCCTCCGCACTACGCCGCGTGTGCTCCGCCATCGCGGCATCAAGCGCCTGGGGATCGCGTGAGCGGATCGCCTCGATGAGCGCCGCATGCACGGCAAATGCCCGATCGGGATCTCGACGTACCGCCTGATCCTGGGCAAGCACCAGCGTCGACATCGACTCCGCCACGGGCCACATGCGCATGAGCATCGAATTGCCCGAGGCCTGCCAGAGCGCGCGATGCAGGGCGAGGTGCGCGAGGTGCTGCGACACGGGGTCAGGGTCGGCATCGGCGTACGCCGACCAGGCGTGGTCCACCAGATCCATGCCGTCCGGGTCTGCCCAGATGCCCTCGATTGCCATCCGGTCGAGGACCAGGCGCGTGTCCGTGAGGTCCCGGATTGCGTCTACGTCGAGGCTGGCGACCGCGAATCCGCGGTGCGGCTCCTGCTCGCACAGGCCCTCCTGGACGAGGGTGCGCA
>CAYYZU010000379.1:0-1924 GCA_964476205.1 uncultured Actinomyces sp.
GTGCGCCCGCACGCTCCTCGCCGAGTACGTTCCCGCCGCCTGGGCACGGAGCGAGCGAGCAGCCCAGCAGGCAGACGCCGCTGCCAAGGTCCTCGGTCGGCCGCGCGGAGAGATCATCATCGCCGCAGCATGGCTTCATGCCGTCGGAGAGTCACCATCCGTGAGCAGCACAGGTTTCGCTCCCATTGACGGCGCCGTGCACCTACTCGCCGAAGGCTGGCCGACACCCGTGGTCAACCTCGTAGCCCACCAGGGGCAGGCCAGGCTCATCGCACCCGCCTTCGACGCGACTGAGCGGTTGGCGCTATTCGACCGTATTCAGGGATGGCCCAGCGACATCCTTGATCACTCCATCGTGATGGGCCTTCCCGATGACGCGGGGCGGGACCCCGAAGCCTGCATACGACTTGCTGCCCAGAGGTTGCCCGCGTCCTTGAGGATCAGCGCCCGCGACCGAGCAGAACGCGAGCGCCGCCTACGTCGCGCCGTTGACCGTGTCAACGCTGCCCTTATTGCTGCCCGAGTCCCAGCTCCGCAAGGAGCGTGACGACGCGGCCGCGGATCTCGTCCCGGATCTCGCGGACGTTCTCAATCCCCTGACCCGCGGGGTCGTCGAGCACCCAGTCCTCGTAGCGCTTGCCGGGGAAGACCGGACAGGCATCGCCGCAGCCCATGGTGATGACGACATCGGACTCGCGCACGGACTCCGTCGTCAGCAGCGTGGGGATCGCGCCCGAGATATCGATGCCCTCCTCTGCCATCGCAGCCACAGCGACCGCGTTGATCGATTCGCCAGGTGCAGATCCCGCCGACAGGACCTCGACTGCGTCGCCACCCATGGCGCGGAGGTAGCCCGCTGCCATCTGCGACCGGCCGGCGTTGTGCACGCACACGAAGAGGACGGTGGTTCGCATCAGGCACCTTTCGAGGTCGACGGCCAGCGCCAGCGACGGCGCAACCACAAAGACACGTAGACAAGAGCGACAAGGGCAGGCACCTCAATGAGGGGACCGACGACGCCGGTGAGGGCCTCCCCGGAGGTGATGCCCCACACGCCGATGCTCACGGCGATGGCGAGCTCGAAGTTGTTGCCCGCCGCAGTGAAGGCCACCGTCGCCGCGCGTGGATAACTGAGACCGGCCAGCTTGGCCAGCACGATGGCTGAGAACCACATGACGACGAAGTAGACGAGGAGCGGCACAGCGATGCGGACAACCGAGAGTGGCTCGCTCGTGATCGTGTTGCCCTGGAGGGCGAAGAGGATGACGATGGTGAAGAGCAGACCGTAAAGAGCGATAGGGCCGATGCGCGGGCCGAAGACGTTGTCGTACCACTGCTCGCCCTTACGGGCGACGCCGATGCGGCGCGTGAGGTAGCCGGCGACGAGCGGAATGCCAAGGAAGATGAGGACGGCCTTGGTGATGTCCCACGTGGAGAACTGCACGTCTTCGCTGCCGAGCCCGAGCCAACCGGGGAGGATCGCGAGGTAGAAGGTGCCCAGGACGGCATAGGCGAGGATCTGGAAGACCGAGTTGATCGCGACGAGGAGCGCGCCCGCCTCGCGATCCCCGCAGGCCAGGTCGTTCCAGATGAGCACCATCGCAATGCAGCGGGCGAGCCCGATCACGATGAGTCCCGTCCGGAAGGCAGGTTCGTCCGGAAGGAAGATCCAGGCCAGCGCAAACATGAGGGCCGGGCCGATGAGCCAATTGAGGATGAGCGACAGCCACAGCATGCGCCGATCCCCAGTGAGGTGGCCGATGTCCTCATACTTCACTCGCGCGAGGACGGGGTACATCATCGCGAAGAGGCCGATGGCAATCGGCAAGCTGGTTTGGTCGACCTTGACTGAGTCGAGCGTCGTATTGAGACCTGGGACGAGCCGGCCCAGTACCAGTCCCGCAGCCATGGCCAGCGCGATCCA
>CAYYZU010000380.1:0-1918 GCA_964476205.1 uncultured Actinomyces sp.
AGAAGAGCGTGGCCGTGAACGTCTTGTCGAGATTGGGCAGTGCGATCATCATCGAGGCGCCGCGCGGCCAGATGTGCAGCGCTCCCGGGTCGAGGGCGTAATCCCCGTCCACCGCCGGGATGGTGAGCTCCTTGTAGCTGTGGCTCAGGTAATCCTGCGAGAAGTCGAAGCCGACGCGTCCCTGCATGGCCCGTCTCACGACGCTGAAGGCACCGTCCGCTCCGATGATCGCGTCGGCCACCACGTCGACTGAGCCGTCCGGCGCAGCAAAAGACATCGTGCTCGCGTCGAGATCGAGCGCGGTGAGCCGATGCTCGAAGTGCAGGCTCACGCCGGGCAGCTTCTCGGCAGCGTCGAGGAGCACGGCGTTGAGCTCGCCCCGGCTGATGGAGTTGATCCCGCGCTCGCCGTCGGCGCTGTAGGGCTGGAACTCCTCCTCGCCGGTGGCGGTGTGGATCATGCGACCGCGCATGAGCAGCCCACGAGCGAGGACGTCTTCCTCGAGGCCGACCGCCTGGAGCGCTGTGAGCCCGCGGGTGGAGATGGCGAGGTTGATGCTCCGCCCGCGCTCGGCGCCCGCCTGGCGCGGATCGGGGCGCCGCTCGTAGACGGCGACGTCGTAGCCACGCTGGCCGAGCATGGTGGCCAGCAGGGCACCGGTGAGCCCGGCTCCGACGATCGCGACGCGCTCGGTCATGACGCTGCCTCCTGGAGTGGCGTGGTGGTGAGATCGAGGAACGACTCGGCGTTGCCACCGAGGATGAGGGCTCGTTCATCCTCAGCGAGGAAGTCCGCTCCGCGCACGACCGCGCCGGCGGGTCGCTCGCCCAGCGGGTAGGGATAGTCCGAGCCCATCATCACGTGATCGGCCCCCATGGTGTCGACGAGGAGGCGCAGCGCGCGGGCGTCGAAGACGACCGAGTCGACGGAGAAGCGATCGAGGTACGCCGACGGGGGCTGCGCGGAGACACCGATGACGTCGGGGCGCTGATGCCAGGCGTTCTCGAGGCGCCCGAGCCAGTAGGGGAAGGAGCCACCGCCGTGCGCGAAGCAGATGCGCAAGGACGGATCGATCCTGTCGAAGGCTCCGCCGAGAATCATGGCGAGGATCGTCAGGTGCGTCTCGGCTGGCATGCCCACCAGCCACTGCGCCATCCAGCGGGTCGTGCGCGGACTCGCGCCCATGTCCCAGGGGTGGACGAAGACGGGCACGCCCAGGGACGCGCAGTGCTGAAGGAACTCGACGGTGCCGGGGTCGTCGATGTCGCGATCGCCCACGTGGTTGCCGATCTCCACGCCCCGGTGGCCCGATGAGATCGCTCGCTCGAGCTCGGTGCACGCGGCATCGACGTCCTGCAAGGGCACTTGGCAGAAGGGCACCAGGCGCTCGGGCATCCGCGCGCAGATGTCGAGGGTCAGGTCATTGAAGATCCGCGCCACGGCGGTCGCCTCAACGGCGCTGCGCTCGTAGGAGAAGAACACCGGAGTCGGGGACACCACCTGCATGTCGACGCCGTCGGCGTCCATGTCGGCCGCGCGTACCTCGGGATCCCAGCACTGATCGGTGATGCGACGGAACTCCGCGTCGCCGAGCATGATCATCGCGTCGCGCTCGCTATCGAGGCGCAGGCTCGGCCACGGCCCCGGCGTGCCCGTTGCCTCGGCAAGGTCGGGCCAGCCGCGCGGTACGTCGTGCGAGTGGACGTCGATGACCGGCAAGGTCAGCCCTTGCCGGGATGCAGGTGCCCGCACGACGGGCAGGTGCGCGCCGACTCGTCGGCGTAGAAGGCTTCGAAGATGGGCGGCAGGTCAGCAGAGATGTCGCGTACCTGCAGCTCGACCTCGTGCACCATGCCGCCGCACTCGGGGCAGTACCACTGGAACTTCTCCAGCGTGCCCTCCTCGCGCGGACGCTCGA
>CAYYZU010000381.1:0-1899 GCA_964476205.1 uncultured Actinomyces sp.
GGCTCGTAGCCGTAGGTGAAGTCCTCAGGGATGCCCGCGCAGAAGGCACCCTTCTGCATCGCGGTCAGACCCGCGTAGACCGACTGATTGATATCCGCGGTGTACGCCGCGCGCGCGATCTGGTCGATGGTGGGGTAGCCGGCCATGTCACGGCAGTTGATGTAGAAGATGTTGAGCTGCGCGCTCTGGTCCTCGGCCGCACGGCGCTGGAGGGCGCGCAACGGCTGGAGGATCGCGCCCGGCTCATTGCCCTTGAGCGCCTCGTCGACCTCGGTGATCACGCCAACGATGTCGGGATAGGAGGTCTGGTACGAGATGTTGTTGAAGATCGCCGGCAGGATCTGCCACCGGGAGAGTTCCGTGCCCTCCACGGTGATGGTCCGCTTGTCGAGCCCGTCGATGACGCGCTGCAGACGCGCGCCCATCTCCTTGCCGTGGATCGAGGCGAAGACCTGCTGCACCGTGGCCCAGCTCCACGTCGAGCCGCCCATCCAGGTGGAGACCGTGAGATTGGGCGACCAGGAACCGTCGAGGATGAGGGTGCGCACCTTGTCGGGGTACTCCCGCGCGTAGCGATAGCCGATGCGCGTGCCGTAGCTCATGCCCCAGAAGTTCCACCTGGGGGCGCCGAGGGCCGCGCGCATCGCCTCGAGGTCCCTGATGACGTAGTAGGTGCCGAGGTACGGCGCGACGTCCTTGTTGAGCTCAAGGCACGCGGCGAGCTCCGGCGCCATGGCGGCGACGTAGGTCTCCGTGTAGGCCTGCCAGTCGACGGGACCGGTGGCCGGCGGCTCGTAGGGCACGGCGCGCGCCTGGGCCTCCGCGTCGAGGCAGCCGGTCAGCTGCGGCTGCGAGAGCCCGATACCGCGCGGATCCCAGCCGACCCAGTCGAAGCGCTGCTGCACCTGACGGGGCAGCAGCTCCCAGATGCCCGGCGCCGATGCCATGCCGGACTCCCCCGGGCCGCCGGGATTGAACGACAGGAAGCCGCGACTCTTGCCGGTCGCACGCTTGACGGTGAGTGCGATCTCGGCGTTCGCGGGATTGGCCAGGTTGTCCCAATCGAGCGGCACGGTGAGGGTGCCGCACTCGAATCCGTCGAAGCCCTCAGCGGGGCATTCGCCCCAGGTGATGGTGCCGCGCGTGCCGTCTGCCGCGGCGGCAGGGGCAGCTGTGTCTGCCGCAGGGGCACCCTGCGCGGGCGTCGGTGTTGCCGTGGCGACCCCCGGACCGGTGAGCAGGGCGGCGGTCAGGGCAGCAAGCAGCCCGAGGATGAGGACGACGGCGGAGGGACGACGCATAGATCCACCCTGCCAGGCCGAGGAATGCACCGGACCGGATTGGGCAATCCCACGGATCGCTACGGTGGTCGCGTGATCTCCGAGAAGCACGAGCAGGTGGTCTTCGGCCACGATCCGGCGACCGGCCTGCGCGCCATGGTGGCGATTCACTCGACAGCGCTAGGCCCGTCGCTCGGCGGTTGTCGCATGCGGCCGTACGCCGATGAGGCCGCGATGGTGGCCGACGCACTGCTGCTGTCGGAGGCGATGAGCTACAAGAACGCCCTCGCGGGGCTCGCGCACGGTGGCGGCAAGGCTGTCATCTGGGGGGACCCCTCGCGCGACAAGTCACCGGAGCTCTTCCACGCGATGGGGCGCTTCATCGCGACCCTCGGTGGCCGCTACATCACGGCGGGCGACGTCGGCACGACCGTGGCAGACCTCGACCTCATCTACGAGACCAATCCGTGGACGACCGGGCGGTCACCGGAGCATGGCGGCTCGGGTGACACGGGCATCCTCACGGCGTACGGCATGCAGCAGGCCATGCGCGCGGTGGCACGCCATCTGTGGGGCAGCGACTCGCTCGAGGGCAAGGTCGTGGGCATCTCGGGCGCGG
>CAYYZU010000382.1:0-1894 GCA_964476205.1 uncultured Actinomyces sp.
CCAACTACGACGTCATCGTGCCCAGCGACTACATGGTCGCCCAGATGATCGAGCTTGGCCTGCTCCAGGAAGTCGATCCGGCCTCCTTCCCCAACGGTCAGTACATCAAGCCTGAGTTCATGGATGTCTACTTCGATCCAGGCCGCAAGTACTCGGCTCCCTACATGTACGGCACCACGGGCATCGCCTACGACCCCACGAAGACCGGCGTCGAGATCACCTCGTGGGCAGACTTCTTCGATGCCGACAGCCCCGCCGCAGGGAAGATCGGCACCCTCAACGATCAGGTCGAGGTGATCCACGCCGCGCTGCGCGCCGTAGGCTCCCAGCCCTGCTCGACGAACCGTGACGACTACGTCAAGGTGGAGGAGCTCCTCGCCGGCTGGAAACCCGGTGTCGCGGTGATCAACTCGGACGGCGTCATCGGCCGCATGGCGTCAGGCGAGCAGATCATGCACATGATGTGGAACGGCGCCTTCACGCGTGCGCAGGCGGACAATCCCAACCTCCAGTACGTCTACCCCGCCGAAGGCATCAACCTCTGGTCGGACAACTTCGCCGTGCCCGTCGGCGCGCAGAATGTCGACAACGCGAAGATCTTCATCAACTGGATGATGGATCCCGCCAACATCGGAGAGGCGACCAACTTCGTCGGATACGACAACGGCATCACCGGATCCTCGGAGTTCATGACCGCTGAGCTCGGAGCCAATCCCGCCGTCGTCATCCCCGAGGAGTTCAAGGCCCTGGCGCAGCCGACACCCGGCTGCCCGGTGGAGGCGATCGACCTCTACGACCAGGTCTGGACCAACTTCAAGAAGTAGGACGACAGGGGGCGGCCGGCACTGCCGGCCGCCCCCTTCTCACCCGGGAGGGCACATGGCAACGACACGCATCGACAACGCGACGGTATGGACCGGTCACCGTCTGCCCTCCGGTGAGATCGCGACGACCGATGCGGTCCTCATCAAGGACGACCGGATCGTCGCGCTGGGCCGCACGGCCCGCGAGGCCGACGCGGATGAGATCGTCGACGGCGGGGAATTCGTCCTCGCGGCCTTCGGCGACGGCCACGTGCACCCGATCTTCGGTGGCCTCGAGCAGCAGTTCGCGCCCGTGCGCGACATGTCGAGCCCCCAGGAAATCGTCGCCTCGGTGGGCGCATGGGCGCGGGAGCACCCCGAGGTGGAGTGGGTCCGCGGTGAGGGCTTCGACCACACGCTGGCGCCCGAGGGGATCTTCCTTGCCGAGTGGCTCGATGCCGAGGTGCCCGACCGGCCCGTCGTCCTGCGCGCGACGGACTATCACACGGTGTGGGTCAACTCCGAGGCCCTGCGCCGCGCGGGCTACGGCGTCGGAGTGGCGCAGCCGCACGACGGCGAGATCGTGCTCGGGGAGTCGGGCATGCCCACCGGCACCCTGCGCGAGTGGGGCGCCTGGCGTCCCGTCTACGACCTGCTCCCCCCGGTCCCCGCGCAGACGCAGCTCGACGCGCTGTCCTACGCCTCACACTCATTTGCCTCCGCTGGCATCACCTGGATCCAGGACGCCTGGGTGGAGCCCGACATGGTGGGATCCTGGCTGTCCGCACGTCAGGCGGGAGTGCTCGACCAGCAGGTCGACCTCGCCCTCTGGGCTGATCCCAACTCCTGGCGTGACCAGCTCGCCGGATTCGAGGAGTCCCGCGCGCGGATCGTCGCGGAGGGGCACGGCCAGGTCACCAGCCACACCGTCAAGTTCTTCGCCGATGGCGTCATCGAATCCGGCACGAGCGCCATGCTCGAGCCCTTCTGCGACTGCCCTCACTCCAAGGGCCTGCCCAACTGGGATCCCGAGGAGATGAAGCTCGCGGTGGCCGCGATCGACGCCCTGGGCTTCACCGCGCACATGCATG
>CAYYZU010000383.1:0-1885 GCA_964476205.1 uncultured Actinomyces sp.
GACCTCAGGAGACGGACTCGCGCTGGCGGATCTCCGCGGCCACGGCCGACAGGTCCTCGAGGAACGCCGCCACCGCGGGAGGGGTCCATCGGTCGCGCACCGTGCTCACGCCCACGGGCCGCGTCAGCCGGGCGAGATCGACGTCGACGGGGGTGACGATGGCCAGGTCGTCGTCATGTAGCGCGACGAGCTCAGGAAGCGCAGCCACGCAGTCGCCGTCGAGGATGAGGCGGCGCAGGGTGAGCGCGCTGGTGCACTCGACGCGATTCGCCGGCCACGGCAGCCCCTGAGCGCTGAAGAGCTGCTCCATCTCGCGGCGCAGCGCCGTGCCCGCGACGGGCACGATCCACGGCAGTGCGGCGAGGGCGGCGAAGGTCGGCACGCGCCCGGCCAGCACGGGATGGTCGGCGCGCACCACAAGCACGATCGGCTCGACGTAGAGCCGCACCTGCTCGATGCGCGGATCCGCAGGAGTCAGCCGGCCCACGGTGAGATCGACATCGCCGACAAGCAACTGCGACTGCAGACGATCGGGGGTGGACTCACGCACGACGACGGTGACGCCGGGATGGGCCGCCTTGAGGCGTGCGATCGCGAGCGGCAGCAGCACATTCGACCCGGCAAGGTGCGTGCCCACGGTCACGGTGCCCGCGTCGGCCGCAGCGAGATCGCCGAGCGTGCGCCCCGCCTGGCGGATCTGCGCGATCACTCCGCGCGCATGCTCGATGAACGCCGTTCCGTAGACCGTCGGCACGACCCCCTGGGCCGAGCGCTCGAAGAGCGGCACGCCGAGCACGGATTCCAGGTCCTGCAGGCCGCGGGTGACCACGGGCTGCGTGATGCGCAGTTGCTCCGCGGCGCGAGCCAGGCTCCCGGCGTCGGCGATGGTGGTCGCGAGCACGAGGTGGCGGAGCTTGAGGCGCCCGTCGAGGAGCCGCTCGGGCGAGGCCACCTGATCCACACCACCAGGCTATGCCCGTGCGGGCATGGCCCGGGGCCGGATGGGCAATTGCCGAGCATGGCCTCGGGGGCAGACAATGACTCCATGTCGCATGCCGCCCAGTCCGGTGAGGGGAGCATCTCCCGGGTCGTGCCGGGCAAGGCCACGCCCCGGGGCGCCTACCCCCACGTCAAGGTCGTGGGTGATCTCGTGTGGGTGTCCGGCACGAGCAGCCGCCGCGCCGATGACTCCTTTGCCGGTGTCGAGGTCCTCCCCGACGGCAGTGTGCGCCTGGACATCCGCGAGCAGACGCGCGCGGTGATCGACAACATCCGCGACATCCTGCGCTCAGTCGACTGCGATCTCAGTGACCTCGTGCAAGTGACGAGCTATCTCGTCGACATGGCTGACTTCGCCGGATACAACGAGGTGTACGCCGAGTACTTCGACCACACCGGCCCGACGCGAACGACGGTGGCCGTGCGCGAACTCCCGCACCCCCACCTGCTCATCGAGATCCAGGCAGTCGCAGTCCGCCGAGAAAGGGTATGACCATGTCCGATGTCACCAAGACCCTCAACTTCAATGCCTGGGTCGACGAGCACGGCCCCAGCCTCAAGCCCCCGGTGGCCAACAAGGAGATGTTCCCCGGCCACGAGGACTTCATCGTCATGGTCGTGGGAGGCCCCAACCAGCGCACCGACTTCCACGTGGACCCCTACGAGGAGGTCTTCTACCAGGTGCGGGGAAACATGCACGTCAACGTGATGACCCCTGACGGCCCGGCGCGCGTGGACATCCGCGAGGGCGAGATGTGGGTCCTGCCGCGCAATCTGCCCCACTCCCCCCAGCGCCCCGAGGCCGGCTCGATCGGCCTGGTCTTCGAGCGGCCGCGCGAGGAGGGCACGCTCGAGAAGTTCCAGTGGTACTGCCCCGAGTGCGGCA
>CAYYZU010000384.1:0-1878 GCA_964476205.1 uncultured Actinomyces sp.
ACCACGATCGCCGATGGCAACGCACGCCAGGCCGCCCTCGACCCCTTCTACGCACCGCCGCAGTCGCTCGACGAGAAACCCGGCACGCTGCTGCGCACCGAGCCGCTCGCCTTCGTCGATCCCGTTGCGACCACCGACGTCGAGGGGGGCACGGCGTACCGCATGCTCTACGTCTCCGCGCGTCCCGACGGCACTCCTGCCGCCTCCGGCGCGATGGTCTTCATCCCCGACACACCCGCGCCTGCCGAGGGACGCCCGGTGCTCGCGTGGGCGCACGGCACCGTGGGCATGGGTGATGCGTGCGCGCCCTCGCGATCGACCAAGGGGATCAACGACATGGCGGGCTGGCTCGAGCAGGCTCTCTCGCTCGGCTGGGTTGTGGTCGCGACCGACTACGTCGGGCTGGGCACGCCCGGACCCGAGCTCTATCTCGTCGCGCAAGCCGAGGTCAACGACATCGTGCACTCGGTCCAGGCGGTGCGGCAGTGGGATCTCGCCGGGGCTGGAGATCGGTACGCCGTGTACGGGCATTCCCAGGGCGGGCATTCCTCGCTGTGGGCGGGCCACCTGGCCGAGGACATCGATCCCTCGCTCGACCTGGTCGGCGTCGCAGCAGCTGCACCGGCGGCGATGCTGCCGGAGATCGTGAGCGTCCAGTGGGACACCGCCGCGGGCTGGGCCATCGGACCGGAAGCGCTCGTGGCCTGGCGGGCCATCGACCCGTCGCTGCCGCTGCAGGGGGTCGTGACCGACGCGGGCGTCAACAACTACGAGAGACTCGCGGACGAGTGCATCATGCTGGCCGCGCTCGAAGGGCTCGCACGCAACGACCTGGGCCAGAGCTTCTTCGCCGTCGATCCTGTCACCGCACCGGGATGGTCGAGCGTGATCGAGGATCAGACACCGCCGCCCCTGCCGGCGGACATGCCCGTCTTCGTCGCGCAGGGCACCGCCGATGAGGTGGTCCTCGCGTGGCCCAATGCCCTGCTGCAGGAAGAGTGGTGCGAGGCGGGGTCGGACCTGTCCATGCTCTGGATGGGCGGTGTCGACCACATGAAGGCCGCCATCACGGCGGGACCCCAGGCCATCACGTGGATCGCCGACCGATTCGCCGACAGGCCCGTCGCACGCACCTGCGATGTGCCACCGGCCGTGGCACCCACGCCAGCGCCGACTCCCTAGGCGTTCGGGTGACCGAGCGCCTCGAGCACCTGGCGCTTGCCTTCCTTGCCGCTGCTGAGCAGGCCGATCGACCCGCTGATGCGCACGGACTTCGTGCCGTCGTCAAAGGTGACGAAGCGATTGGCGCCGAGCTTGTCGAAGCTCAGGGTCGTGCGATCACGGACGAACGCGGCCAGCAGGCGCGTCGGTCCCGTGCCCGACGCGGCATTGCCCTGCCAGTCGCCGATCACGTAGCGCGTGGGCGTGACGCCCACGATAAGGACGGGCGTGAGTCCCTCGGCGGCGGCCGCTGCCTCCCGCGCCGCATGCATGCCGGCGAGGGCGGTCGCACCGGTCACCACGCCGCCGGCGACCGCCCCGGCGACCTCGCCCGCGACTGACTCGACGGCACTCTCGGCGATCTCTTCCTCCGCCACCTCGCCCGCGATCTCGCCCAGCGTCGCGCCGCCCGCGGCGCCGGCAATGCTCGCGGCGATGGCACTCCCCGCGCTGAAGATGCCCGCGGCGAGGACCTCCTCGTCGACGAACGCCGAGAGGCCACTGCGCAACTCAGTAGCAGATGTCACGTGTCGTACCTGTCGTGGACGAGGCAGAAGGGATGGCCCGCGGGGTCGAGGAAGACACGGAAGCCCTCGGGAGAGGGCTGATGCTCGTGCTTGATGGCGCCGAGAGCCAGCACGGCGCGCTCCCCCTCGT
>CAYYZU010000385.1:0-1876 GCA_964476205.1 uncultured Actinomyces sp.
CACGCGGCGATCAACATGCGCATGATCCGGCGCCCGCGCGACGAGAGCGTCACCGTGCGCGAGCGCGTGTCGATCCTGCTGCCGGCCCGCAACGAGGCACACCGAATCACGCCGACCTTGCGTTCCCTGCTCGCCCAGGAGGGCCTTCCCGACCTCGAGATCCTCATCCTCGACGACGGCTCCACCGACGGCACGGGCGACGTCATCCGCCAGGTGGTCGCCTCCGACCCTCGGGTGAAGATCATCGACGGCCCCGACGACCTCCCTCCGAGCGGATGGCTCGGCAAGTCCTGGGCATGCCATCGGCTCGCCCAGGAGGCCACGGGCGACGTGCTCGTCTTCATCGACGCCGACGTGCAGCTCAGCTCCCGGGCAGTCGCGTCCACCATCCACCACATGCGCGAGGGAGGCCTCGACCTCCTGTCGCCCTACCCGCGCCAGATCGCGGTCACGCCTGCGGAGCGGATCACGCAGCCGCTCGTCGTGTGGTCGTGGGTCACCGCCCTGCCCATCCGGATCACCGAGCGCAGTCACTATCCGTCGATGGCCGCCGCCGTCGGCCAGTTCCTCGTCGTCGACGCCCGCGCCTACCGCGTCAGCGGAGGCCATGCCGCCGTCTCCAACATGATCCTCGAGGACGTCGGCGTCCTGCGGGCACTCAAGCGCGCGGGCTTCCAGGGCGCCCCGGCCGACGGCAGTGCGGTCGCCTCCTGCCGGATGTACGACGACTGGCAGGAGATCTACGACGGCTACACCAAGTCCGTGTGGTCCGCCGTGCAGCCCACACCCGTCGCCTACGGCCTCATCTCGGTGATGACCCTCGCGTACGTCGCTCCGCCGTTCTTCGCGCTCTTCGGGCCCGGGCGTGCAGCTCGCGCCTGGGGCATCGCGGGCTATGCGTCGGGAGTGGCCGGTCGCTATGTCGTCGCGCGGCGCACGGGCGAGCGCATCTGGCCCGACGTCCTCCTGCAGCCCGTATCCATCGCGACGTTCGCGACGCTCATCACGGCATCACTGCGACGCCACCGAGCAGGCAATCTCACCTGGCGGGGCCGACCCCTGCCGTGACGCGCCGATGATCGGATACGTCGTCGTCCTGGCCTATGCGCTGGGCGCTGCGATCGGAGTGGCCAGCTCGCGGAGCGTGCGCCTGGCTGACGTCTGGCGGATCGTCATCCGCTGGCAAATCGTCGTCGTCTCCGTCGGCGTCTCGCTCCTCGCCGCGTGGCGCCTGGAGGGCATCGCCGACCTGGCGTGGCCCCTCCTCGCTGCGGGATTCACCTTCGCGATCATGGCGGTTGCCTGGTGGACCACTCCGCGCGGCGCTGATCGTGCCGGCCGTGCGGTCCTGCGCGGCTGGTCGGCGAATGCCAACGGCGGCTTCTGGGTCATCCCCGTGGCGACAGCCATCGCCGGAGCGCCCGGTGCGGTCTTCGCGGTCATCGTCGACCGTCTCTACATCCTCATCTTCGGCTTCTTCACGTGGATCCTCAGGCGCAACGCACCCGAACCCCAGCGGATGCGCACGTCGTGGATCGATCAGGCGCCCGTCATCGCACTGGGCGTCGGCCTGCTCCTCAATGTGACGAGGGAAACCCCCACCTGGACCGCCACCGCTCTGGAGTGGGCCGCTCCCCTGCTCGCGCTCTCCGGTGCCGCTGTCTTCGTCGGATCGGTGCTGCACCCCTCGCAGCGCATCCCATGGAGACCGGGGATGCGGATCTGGGCGCTGCTGAGCGCCGTGCGCATCCTGCTCTTCGTGCCGGCCGCGATCTTCGCCCCAAGTCCGCAGATCGCCATCGCGTTCGTCCTCTTCGGCTTCACGATCCCGGCGTTCTTCCCCCCGCAGTTGTCGATCCTCTACGGCTACCGGGAC
>CAYYZU010000386.1:0-227 GCA_964476205.1 uncultured Actinomyces sp.
AGCTCACCATCGAGCGCCTCGCCCGCGCGTCGAGCCTGCGCATCCGCAAGATCAAGCTGAAGGCGGGCTGGACCAAGGTCGCCACGGAAGCCTTCCTCGCCTACAAGGAGGACGGCACTCCCGTCGCGATGATCCCCCATCGCGGCTCTTACCTCATGCGCACGGCCCAGGACATCAGGCCGATGCCCTTCGCCGAGAAGTCCACTCCCCTGCGCGCGGTCGCGGCC
>CAYYZU010000386.1:237-747 GCA_964476205.1 uncultured Actinomyces sp.
TCGACATGGCCCTGCGGGGCAATGGCCGCACGGTCGCGGTCATCCTTGCCTGCGGCCTGGGCGTGGCCCTGCTCACGATGGCCACCCCGGGGATCACGAACACCGTCCTCAACGTGCTGGTCCCGCAGTCCAATGAGCGCGCGATCATCGCGTCGGGCATCATCCTGGTGCTCTTCGCCCTCGCAGCCGGTGCCTTCGTGCTCGTCGAGAACTTCGGTATCTCCAAACTGACTCAGATCGCGCAGCTGCGGACGGAGTCGGCCCTGTGGGACCGCACGCTGTCCCTCCCGCTGACGTTCTTCCGCCAGTTCTCCAGCGGTGATCTGGGCTACCGGCTCATCGCCTTCGATGCACTCAAGGACATCCTCAATTCGCAGACGATCACGGCGTTCCTGTCGCTGGCCAAGGCGGTGCGCTCGCTAGCCGACGCCGCGGCGCTGGTCTCGCTGGCGGGCGGCGGCATGGTCAAGGCGGCGGCGGTCGTGGTCTCGCTGGTGGCCGGGTATACCG
>CAYYZU010000386.1:757-1868 GCA_964476205.1 uncultured Actinomyces sp.
CCTGTCCGCGGTCTTCTCCATCGTCAACTTCTACCTGCTGTTCACCTACAGCTGGCAGCTCGCGATGGTCGCGATGGTCGTCGTCATCGTGACGGCGCTGCTGTCCTGGCGCATCATCAAGGAGTACGCCGACCTGGCGCGCCGGTCCAACTCGGCTCAGCGTGCGACGACGGCGTGGTTCGTCCAGATGATCAACGGCATCTCCAAGCTGCGCATCGCAGGGGCCGAGGATCGATTCACGGCCATCACGCTCATGCACCAGTCGGAGCAGATCCAGGCGCAGGCGGCGCAGACGCTGCTCATCGGGCGCTTGCAGTCGCTCATGGCGGCGATCTCCGCTGTCGCGCCGATGGCTTTCATCTTCGTCGTGGGCACCTACATGTGGGACTCCTCGGGCGCCACCATCGATCCGGCGACGTACATCGCCTTCTCGACGGCCTTCGGCACGATCCTCGGCGCCATGATGGGCCTGTCGTCCGTCGGCCCCGCGATCGCGACGGCCGCTCCCTACCTCGAGGTCGTCCAGCCCATCCTCCACGCGACGGTGGACGAGCCCGAGGACGCACAGGTGCTCGAGCACATCCGCGGCGCCGTGGAGTTCCGCAACGTGTCGTTCCGCTACGGCCCGAGCATGCCCATGGTCCTCAACGACCTGTCCTTCTCGGTGCCCGCCGGGGGCACGATCGCCCTGGTCGGCCCCTCCGGATGCGGGAAGTCCTCGGCCGTGCGTCTCATCACGGGCCTGGAGCAGCCCACCGAGGGCCAGATCTTCATCGACGGCTACGACGTCGCCACCCTCGACGGCGGCGAGCTGCGTCAGCACATCGGCATCGTCCTGCAGGGCGGCAAGCTCTCGCCCGGATCGATCTTCGACAACATCGCGGCTGGCACGCAGATGACGGAGTACGACGCCTGGATGGCGGCCGGTGCCGCCCAGGTGCACCTGGACATCCTCATGATGCCCATGAAGATGCACACGGTGGTCAATCCGCTGACCCTCTCGGGCGGCCAGACCCAGCGGATCCTCATCGCCCGGGCCCTGGCACGCAAGCCGCGCATCCTCATCATGGACGAGGCGACAAGCGCCCTCGACAACGAGAGCCAGGCTGGG
>CAYYZU010000387.1:0-1860 GCA_964476205.1 uncultured Actinomyces sp.
GCCGCGTGATGATCTCCACAGGTCAGCCCTCGCCCTGGCCTAGGCACCTGACCGCGCACGGTAGCGTCCGCACATGGACACCCCCGGTCTCGACTTTGCCTCCCTAGGACTGAGGGGCGATCTCCTCTCCACGCTCACTGCCCTCGGCTACGAGGAGCCCACGCCTATCCAGGCTGCGGCGATCCCGCTGCTCGTCGGCGGCAGCGACATGCTCGGCCAAGCGGCCACAGGCACGGGCAAGACAGCGGCCTTCGCGCTGCCGATCCTCGAGCGCCTCGACGCGCGCCGCGACACCAAGGAGCCCAGCGCCCTGGTGCTCGTGCCCACGCGCGAGCTCGCGCTCCAGGTCGCGCAGGCCTTCGCCAGTTACGGCAAGTCCGTAGGCGTGCGCCTGGTTGCGATCTACGGCGGCGCCCCGGCGCGCCAGCAGATCGAGGCCCTGCGCCGCGGCGTCGACGTGGTCATCGCCACTCCCGGACGCGCGCTTGACCTGTGCGATCGCGGATCGCTCAAGCTCGGTGAGGTCAAGACCGTCGTGCTCGACGAGGCTGACGAGATGCTCGAGATGGGCTTCATCGAGGACATCGAGACCATCCTCGCCAAGACACCTGAGTCGCGACAGACGGTCCTCTTTTCCGCGACCATGCCCAAGCGCATCGACAAACTTGCGAGCAAGCATCTGCGCAACCCGGAGCGCGTCGCGATCGCGCCTCCGGCCAAGCGAGCCGAAGACGCTCCCCGCGTCCGCCAGGCCGCCTTCGTCGTCAAGCGGTTCGACAAGCCCGCAGCCGTCATGCGCATCCTCGATGCCGAGGATCCCGCTGCGGCAATCATCTTCTGCCGTACCCGCGGTGAGGTCGACGACCTTGCCCAGGCCCTGGCCGCTCGCGGATATCAGGCGGAGGCGCTGCATGGCGGCCTCACCCAGGACCAGCGCGACCGGGTCATGAACCGCCTGCGCTCCAAGACGATCGACCTGCTTGTCGCGACCGATGTCGCCGCTCGTGGGCTCGACGTCGACCACCTCTCGCATGTCGTCAACTACGACCTGCCCTCGTCTCCCGAGGTCTACGTGCACCGCATCGGCCGCGTGGGCCGCGCGGGCCGCGAGGGCGTGGCCCTGAGCCTCGTGGAGCCGCGCGAGCGCCGCATGCTCTCAGCGATCGAGAAGCTAGTGGGCACGCACATCCCCATCGAGAAGGTGCCGAGCATCGCCGACGTCCGCCAGATGCGCCTCGAGCGCACGCGCGAGGGTATCGAGGACATCCTCGACGACCCCGATCAGCAGTCGCGGCTGGAGTCCTTCCAGGACATCGTGGCCGAACTCCTCGAGGATCGTGATCCCGAGACCGTGCTGCTCGCCGCATTCGCGCTCGCACACGAGAGCAACGGCGGTGACGTCGAGGACGACGATCGCGAGCTCACCGCGTCCCTCGACACCGAGCGCAAGGGTGGGAGCGGAGGCAAGCCGGGCAAGTGGGGAGACAAGTCGGGAGGCAAATCCGCCGGCAAGCCTGGCAAGCAGGGCGCTCCCGCTCCCGGCAAGGCACGCATCTGGGTCTCCCTCGGCCGCAAGTCAGGCGTCACTCCGAGCGACATCGTGGGAGCCGTCACGGGCGAGGCCGGACTCAAGGGTCGCGATGTCGGACCGGTGAAGATCCAGGAGTTCTTCTCACTCGTGGATGTGCCGGAGGACAAGGCGCGCAAGGTCGTCAAGGCGCTCAACCACTGCACCATCCGAGGGCGCAAGGCCAAGGTCAAGCTCGACCAGGGCTGAGCACGCACGTGCCGAGCGGACCGACGCTGCCCCGCACCGCGCGATAGGCAGTGGGTCTCGGCAGCACACCCGGTGCCACGATC
>CAYYZU010000388.1:0-1858 GCA_964476205.1 uncultured Actinomyces sp.
TGGGTGAGCAGGGTGTCGCGGATGCGCTCGCGCGTGCGCCGGAGTCGCTCCTCGGCGTCGGCGCGCTGTGCACGAGCAACCTCCTGGCGCGCGTGCAGGTCGGCGAGCGCATCGTGGTGACGCGTCCACGCGTCGACGATGATGGCGGCGAGGGCGAACCAGCACATGCCGAGTGCCGCGCCTCCAGTCAGCCGGTAGGCCCACTGGTAGTCGGCGCTCACCCCGAGGTTGACGCTCAGGATGGCGATGGTCGCGCCGCGCACGATGCCGGCGAGGAAGAAGACACCGAGCGCCGTGGCGGGGCGAGGCTTGCGGGGGCGCTCCGGCAGCAGGATCCGGCCGAGTCCCAGGTAGACGACGCCTCCCACGGCGGTGCCGGCCAGGCCCACGAGAGCCCACGTGAGCATCGATCCGCCATTGAGCGCTCGATCGAAGACGACGGTGGGGGCCAGGGAGGGGATGGTGATGAGCAGCAGGCCGCGCAGCGTGACGGCGTAGGGTCCCCCGATGCGGTCGAGGACATCACGTGCCGAGGTCCAGCGCACGGCCTAGTCCGCGCGGTGCGTGCTCGGGAGTCCCACGTGCTCAGCGTAGATGCGGGTGGCGGCCACGCGCGGGCTGATGCGGGAGTCGCCCGAGAGGCCGAGGATCGAGAAGATCCGGCTCACCATCGCCTCGACCGCGCGGACGGTGGTGCCGCGCTGCCGCGCGATCTCCTCGTTACTGAAGCCTTCTGCGATCAGCCGCATGGTGTCGAGCTGTGAGGGACTCAGCTGGCTGAGCGGCGTGCGCACCGTGCGATCGTCGCGGAAGGCGCGCTGGGGGTCTCCGTCGGTAAGCACGAGCTCGAGTGCCCTGATGAGCTCCTGCGGGTCCGAGAGCGAGCGCTTGATGAGGTAGGCGGCTCGCTCGGGCGGTCGCGGCCCGCGCGGGGCGAGATCGGGTGCAGCCGCCTGGGTGAGGAAGACCATCGCGAGGTGGGGCATGTGCTCGATGAGCGCGGCGGCAAGATCGAGGCCACTCGGGCCCACGCCAAGTTCGATGTCGAGGATGGCCGCATCCGGGTCGTGGTCCTCGACCACCGCCAGCGCCTCAGCTGCGCTGCCTGCCGGCAGAGCCGTGAAGCCCGCCTCCTCGACGACGCGCACCACGAGACCGCGCACGAAGGGCTCGTCCTCCACCACGAGGACCTGCCGCGTCCAGCCCCTGCGGTCCATGAAGCGGAGGCTAGACCCGATGTCCCGCATCCAGGGGGCACAAGGTGAGATAACCGAACATGTCGCGGGACGGGCGCCCCTCCTACGGCCTACCTGCTCGCGCGGCCCCCTCTGACAGGATTCCCCCGTGGCTGACGACTATGACCTCCCCGAGGGATACCGCCACGTCTACTCGGGCAAGGTCCGAGACCTTTACGAGGCACCCAACGGTCAGCTCCTCTTCATCGCCTCCGACCGCATCTCGGCGTACGACTGGGTGCTGCCCACGCCGATACCTGACAAGGGGCGCATCCTCACCCAGCTCAGCCTGTGGTGGTTCGACCGCATGCAGGGCGTCGTGCCCAACCATCTCGTCTCCACGCAGGTGCCGAAGTCGGTGCGCGGGCGCGCGATGCTCTGCGAGCCGCTCGAGATGATGCCGGTCGAGTGCGTCGTGCGCGGATATCTCGCGGGGTCAGGACTCACGGAATACAACGCCACGCGCTCGATCTGCGGCAACGGCCTGCCACCGGGCCTCAAGGACGGCTCGAAGCTGCCGAAGCCGATCTTCACCCCCGCGACCAAGGCGCCGATGGGCGAGCACGACGTCAACATCACCTACGACGAGACGATCGTGCTCGTGGGCCAGGAGGAGGCGCAGG
>CAYYZU010000389.1:0-1852 GCA_964476205.1 uncultured Actinomyces sp.
CCGCACTGACAGCCGCGGGCGTGGAAGTTGTGATCGCCTAGGACGGTGTAGGGGCGGATACCGAGCAGCTCGTCTGGTTCTTTAGTCGGATGCGCAGCGCCACGGCCATGAGCACCACGGAGGCGACCGCGAGGAAGGGCTCGACGGGCGCGAACCACCTCATGGCACCGGATGTGCCCAGGGCGAGGAGTACGAGTTTGTTGCACACCGGGCAGCCCACCGCGAAGTAGGCGATGAATCCACCCGCGAGTCCGAGCTTGGACGCTTTCGCCTCCTCGGCTGGCTTCTCCTCCTCGAGTCCGGGCTCCTTCACGTACGTCGCGAGCAGCAGACCTCCGAGGATGCCGGTGAGGACCACGATCGGATAGGACCACCAGGTCACCTCGACCGCACGACCGAAGACCGGATTCGGAATCACGGCGGTGGGGAGAGCCACGAGGATCGCGGTGGCGATGCCGCCCAGGACGGCAACCCTCCAGCGGCGCGCGGACCACATCCGCAAGGCGTCGACCATCCTCCGATGATACCCCCGGGGGTACTCCTATGCGCAAGGGAAGCGCTTCTGTGGTTAGCCGCTGGCAGACTCCGCGCATGGATCTCACGCAGCTCACCGCCACCGAGCTCATCGAGCTCTTCCGTACGGGACAGGCCTCACCGGTGGAGGCGATGCAACAGACCCTCGAGCGAGTGGAGCGCCTGGATCCGATCCTCAATGCCTTCGTGCTCGTCGACGCTGACGCCGGTCTCGAGGCTGCGCGCGAGAGCGAGGCGCGGTGGGTGGCGCATCGACGCGACGGTTCACCCGTGGGTGCCGTTGAGGGCGTGCCGACCACCATCAAGGACATCCTCTGGACCAAGGGCTGGCCGACACTGCGCGGGAGCCGCGCGATCAACCCCGATCAGCCGTGGGAGGAGGACGCGCCCTCCGTCGCGCGCCTGCGTGAAGCAGGTGCTGCGATGTTCGGCAAGACAACGACACCGGAGTTCGGCTGCAAAGCCGAGACAAACTCACCGCTCACCGGAATCAGTCGCAATCCGTGGGATCCCACGAAGACGCCGGGCGGCTCCTCGGGAGGCACCGCGGCGGCGGTCGCGGCGGGCCTCGGCGCGCTCAGCATGGGCACCGACGGCGCGGGCAGCGTGCGCATCCCCGCGGCCTTCTGCGGCAATGTCGGCATGAAGGCCAGCTTCGGCCGCGTCCCGGCGTACCCACTCTCGCCCTTCGGAAGCGTGGCCAACGTCGGCCCGCACACGATGAGCGTCACCGATTGCGCGCTCATGATGAACGTCGTCGCCCAGCCAGACCCGCGCGACTGGACGTCGCTGCCGTACGACGGTGTCGACTACCTCGCAGGTCTGGACGCCGGCATCCGCGGCATGCGGATCGCCTACTCGCCCACTCTCGGCTACGCCGATGTCAATCCAGAGGTGGCGGCGCTCGTCGATGCGGCCGTGCGCGAGCTCGAGGCGTTGGGCGCGATCGTCGAGCAGGTAGATCCGGGCATCGAGGATCCGCTCGACATCTCCACTGGGCTGTGGTTCGTCTCCTCCAAGACGGTCTACGACTCCCTCGGACCCGAGGGCCAGGCCGTGACGGATCCCGACTTCGCGGCACAGGCGGCCCAGGGGGCGGAGTTCAGCGCGCAGGACGTGCAATTGCTGACCCTCAAGCGCAATGCGCTCGGCACCCACATGCGGCTCTTCATGACGCGGTACGACGTTTTGGTCACACCGGCGGTCGCCATCCCGGCCTTTGAGGCGAGACCCGCGGGTGCGGTGCCGATGACGCCGGAGTCGATGCTGTCGTGGACGCCCTTCAGCTATCCCTTCAACCTCACGCAGCAGCCGGCGA
>CAYYZU010000390.1:0-1849 GCA_964476205.1 uncultured Actinomyces sp.
GCCCAGGCGCGCTGATCCCATCCGCGCACGCTCACCTCGACGAGGTCAGTGTCATCGATGTGGGCGAGTGCCTGTGTCACACCCAGGCGATGGATGTCGGCAATATCGGAGGCGGTCCCGACACCGACGGAGTGGCCGCCGAGTTGCACGAGCCGGCGCAGGCACTCGTCGTCATCGGCGTCGTAGAGCGCATCGTCGGGCACGACCCGCTCGGGCAGGTCGTAGACCCGGCGCCAGCCCACCCGGCGGCTGACCACGGCCTCCCCGATGTCGAGCAGCCACTCGATGCCGATCTTGGCGTCCGACCAGTCCCACCACTCGCCGCTCTTCTTCGCTCCCCCGAGCTCGCGGGTCGTGAGAGGGCCCTCAGAGCGCAGGCGATCGAGGATTCCCTTGAGCTGCTTGCGCGGTACGCCGTGCCACCGCTCACCTTTGCGCGCGTAGTGGCGGCGCCGGAAGGCGAACCACGGCCACTCCGACATCGGCAGGATGCAGGCCGCGTGCGACCAGTACTCGAACGCCGTGTCGCCGTTCCAGTACGCCGACTCCACCGCGTCGCGACCGATCGCACCGAGACGCGCATAGGCGACGAGCTCGTGTGAGCGCGCGAGCACCGAGATGGTGTCGAGCTGCACCGCACCGAGGTGCTCGAGCATGCCGAGCACGGCGGTCTCGCGCGCCGCCTGCGATCGCTTAGGGCGCGCGGAGCCGAGGAGACCCTGCGCCCACAGCGATGCCCGGCGCGCCTCGTCGGCCGACAACTCCACAGTTCGTTGAGTGGCGCCTCGTGCGCGCGACACGCCGCGTGAACCCGTCATCAGTCGCCAGTCAACGAAGTAGATCGGCCAGGGGGACGAGGTCCTCGGGGAGGAGGTCGGCGGTCCATACGTCGACCCGCTCGCCGCGCTGGACGACCATGCGCCTTGCAGGATCGGCGTGGACGTGGAAGCCCACCTTCTCGACCATCCGGCGCGAGGGGACATTGCCCACCAGGGCGTTCCAGGTGACGACCTCGCAGCCGCCCGCGCGGAAGGCCCAGTCGCACACCAGCCAGAGCGCGACGGATCCGACCCCTCGGCCCCGCGCCCACGGCGCGACGAAGTAGCCCACGTCGGCACGCCCAGCCCCATCGAGCATCGCGCCGATATTGCCGCTGAATCGGCCGTCCACCTCGATAGCCCAGCGGGTCTCACCGTCGATCGGCGTGCCGACTGTGCGATTGATGTACGCCTCGGCGTGCTCGGGCTCATAGGGCTGCGGCACGGTCGTCCAGGTCCAGGTCTGCTCATCACGGCAGGCGAGCACCATGTCGTCGAGATCCTCGAGACGATGAGATCGCAGCAGCACCGGGCCAGCCTGCAGGTCGGGCACGTCGATGGGGCCTGCCGCTTCCTGCTGGTGACGGCTCATGGCCTACTCCGGTACGACGTTGACGAGCTTGGGCGGCCGCACGATCACGGTCTTGATCCCCTTGCCCTCGAGTGCCTTGACGACACCGGGGGTCGCCAGCGCGAGTTCGCGCAGGTCCGCCTCGCTGATGTCAGGAGACACCTCGAGGCGATCGCGCACCTTGCCCGCCACCTGCACCACGCACGTGACCGAGTCCTGCACGAGCAGGGCCGGGTCGACCTCGGGCCAGCCGGCGCGCGCCACCGAGGGCGCGTGGCCGAGCAAGCGCCACATGTCCTCGGCGGTGTAGGGAGCGGTGAGCGAGAGCAGGATGGCCACGGCCTCGGTTGCCTCGCGCACGGCGGGGTCGGCCGGTCCGCAGCCGGAGTCGATCGCCTTCCGGGTGACGTTGACCAGTTCCATCGCTCGCGCGACGGCGACGTTGAACCGGAACGACTCC
>CAYYZU010000391.1:0-1844 GCA_964476205.1 uncultured Actinomyces sp.
TCCCCAAGGCCGCCTGGGATCTCCGCGGGATCACCGGCTGGGTCGAGCGCCCCGGTCCGATCCGGCCGGGCGACTCCGTGAGGGTCGTGCCCCCCACGGGCATGTAGCCCCCGATCCTCGGGTGGATACCCTTCACGCATGTCCAAGCTGCGCGGGTATCTCAGCTCCCTGAGGGAGAACTTCAAGCTCACGCGCAAGGTCCACCGGTGGGTGGGCCTGGAGATGCTCGCCATCTTCCTTGGCGCAACGGCGCTGATCGCCGTACCCGTGGGCTTGATCTTCAACTGGCTCACCGGTCTGCTCATCGGCCTGCCGGTGGGCTTGCTCGCCATGACCTACTGGTTTAGCCGCCGCGCGATGAACGCGGCGTACTCGCAGATCGAGGGACAGACCGGTGCCGCTGTCGCGGTGATCCAGCAGATGCGTGGCAACTGGAGCATCTCTCCCGCGGTGGCCGTGACCAAGAGCTCCGACATCGTCTCGCGCGTCGTTGGTCGCCCCGGCGTGATCCTGGTCGGAGAGGGGCCCGCTCAGCGCGTCACGCACCTGCTGGCTAACGAGCGCAAGAAGACGGCGCGCTGGCTGCCCGAGGTGCCGATCTACGAGATCCAGGTCGGCACGGATCCCGATCAGTTGTCGGTCGCCAAGGTGCAGCGCGAGCTCAACAAGTTGCCCCGGGCCCTTCGCCCCGCCGAGGTCACCGACGTGCGCCGGCGGCTGGACGCTCTGAGCGCCAAGGACTCCCCTGTGCCAATCCCCAAGGGACCGCTGCCCAAGGGCGGCAAGATTCCGAAGTCCATGCGGGGCTGAAAGTCCCGCACCAGCAGGACTGCGGGGCTGAAAGTCCCGCACCATCAGGACTGCGGGGCTGAAAGTCCCTACCGCCGCTTCCGCCGCGTTTCGGGTGTCTGCAGACGCGGTTCTCGAGGCGCTAAGCGCTGTCGACCGCTAGCGGGACATGCCGACGCTGGTGCGCATGACGACGCGTGAGCCGACGGCGAGGTCCTGGAGGCCCCTGCGCTGCGAGTCATAGACGAGCGCGGGGATGACGATGCAGATGAGCGCGGTGCGCACGATGATCCGCCACAGTGGCAGGCGCCCGCCGGTCTCGGAGACGACGGCGATGCCGACGATGCGCTGGCCGAAGCTCGAGCCCGTGAGCCACGTGAAGATGATGATCTCGAGGGCGAAGATCGCGAGGGTGGCCACCGCGTAGTCGCCGCTGCCGTACTCCGCGCCCGGGACGAGACGTGCGAGCAGCAGGGCCACCAGCCAGTCCAGGGCGATGGCCCCTGCGCGTCTGCCCAGGCCGGCGGCAACTCCCGGGCCTGAAGTGGCGGATGTGGTCACCCCTCCACGCTAAGGGCTGGCTCCGGGACGGGCTCCTCGACCCCGTAACACGAGCGAAACACGCGGTACACGGTCGGGAAATCCCCCCGGCCTAACTTCCTGTTCGACGGCAACCGCCGTTCGGGGGCTGGCCAGCCAGCCCGAGGCGATCGATATCGCGGGTGACCGCAGGAGGATTCATGTTCAAGAACGCAGATGAGGTCCTGAAGTTCATGAAGGATCAGGACATCGAATTCGTCGATGTGCGATTCATCGACCTTCCCGGCGTCATGCAGCACTTCAACGTGCCTGCTGCGTCGTACGTCGATGCCTTCAGCGATGGGCTGATGTTCGACGGCTCGTCCATCCGCGGCTTTCAGGCCATCCACGAGTCCGACATGAAGCTCATGCCGGACCCCACGAGCGCCTTCGTGGATCCCTTCCGCGCAGCCAAGACGCTCGTCATCAACCACTCGATCCTGGATCCCTTCACCGACGAGCCTTACAGCCGCGAT
>CAYYZU010000392.1:0-1842 GCA_964476205.1 uncultured Actinomyces sp.
GCTTCGGCGCACCCGTGCGCGCCGCGATCGGCGGCGGAGCCGACATCATCCCGGGCACCAAGAAGGTGGCCGGTCCGGGCGCGTCCATCACAATGCCGATCGGCAACAAGGACGACCGCTGGGTCTTCGACGACATGGATGCGGCAGAGATCGCGATCGCGGATGCTCCGCGCGAGGACGAGATCCTCATCGCTCTCGTGCTCTCCACCGGTGGCCGCCCCCATGCGCGCGTGAAGAAGCCGGGAGCGTGACATGAAGGTGATGATCGGGCTCGTCCGCCGCGATGACATGTCCCACGAGGAGTTCGCTCACTGGTGGACCCAGGAGCACGCGCCACTCGCCCGCACGCTGCCCGGCGTACGCCGGATCCGCTTCAACCTCCTCGAGGAGGGCGCTCCCTTCGACGGGATCGCGGAACTGTGGTTCGACTCCGCAGAGGCAGCGGATGCGGCGTACGCCACCGAGATCGGGAAGGCTGTCGCGGCAGACTCACTGGCTCATGTGTCGTCGCGCGTGCGCATGCCTGTCGAGGAGTACGACGTCCTCGGATAGGACGGCTGACTAGGACTCGCAGTGCTTCTTGAGTCCCTTGGTCGCACCCTTCAGCGTGTCACCGAGTGTCTTCTTCATGAGGAAGCCGGGTAACGGCAGTGACGGGTCGATCGTCAGCGTGAGAGTTGCCTCAGTGCCCGCGCCCTTGGGTGCGAGCCGCCAGGAGCCGCTCGCGTCCTTCTGCGCCTTGCTCGGCGCGACCAGCGTCCACGACATGCCTGTGTCCGTGTGCGCGTAGTCGACCTCGAACTCGTCCTTGGCGACCTTGACGTCGTTGACCTGGCGTGCGCGGGCGGGCAGGCCCTCGGCATCGGCAGCGACCACCTCGGCCGACACGCAGCCGGGGAACCAGTCCACCTGGCCGGGGATATTGCGAATGACAGCGAGGACCTGATCAAGTGGAGCGTTGATCGTCACGGTCTCGGATCCGGAGACAGCACCCATAGGGGAACGCTAGGACCATCTCTGGGAAGGCGGGGCCGTTCCGGTGAACTTCCCGGGCGATAGCGTCTGGCGCCATGACCTCAGGATCGGGACTCCCCTCACGTGCACGCGTCGTCGTCATCGGCGGGGGGATCATCGGGGCTTCGGTGGCCTATCACCTGGGGCACATGGGCTGGGGGTCCGAGACGCTGCTGCTCGAGCGCGATCGGCTCACCTCGGGCACCACCTGGCACGCCGCCGGGCTCATGGTCACCTTCGGTTCCTTCTCCGAGACCTCCACGCGCATGCGTCACTACACGCGCGATCTCTACAGCCGACTCGAGGCCGAGACGGGCCAGTCGACCGGCTTCGCCCCGATCGGCCTCATCGAGGTGGCGGCCGATGAGGGCCGGCTCGAGGAGTACCGCCGCGTCGCGGCGTTCAACCGCCTCATGGGCACCGAGGTGCACGAGATCTCGCCGACCGAGGTGGCCGATCTCTTCCCGCCCGCGCGCACCGATGACCTGCTTGCCGGCTTCTACATGCCGCAAGACGGCCGCGTGAACCCCGTCGACGCCACCATGGCACTGGCCAAGGGAGCGCGCATGCAAGGCGTGACGATTCTCGAGAGCACGCCCGTGCTCGACGTGCTCGTCAAGGACGGACGCGTCGTCGGAGTGCGCACCGAGCGCGGCGACATCGAGTGCGAGTACGTCGTCAACTGCGCGGGCATGTGGGCCCGGCAGCTCGCGGAGCGCTCAGGTGTCACCGTGCCCAACCAGGCGGCGGAGCACTACTACCTGCTCACCGATCCGATCCCGGGGCTCGATCCGGACCTGCCTGTGCTTGAGGATCCGGGTTCCTACG
>CAYYZU010000393.1:0-1834 GCA_964476205.1 uncultured Actinomyces sp.
GCGCGCTACCGCTGCACGGCACCCGGCATACACACATCTCCCACCTGCTCTCGGCAGGCGAGCCACTCGCGCACGTGTCGGCGCGAGTCGGACACGCCACGTCAGCGATGACCCTGCGCACCTACGCCCACGTCATCGCCGGGGATGACGCACACACGGCGAAGCGTGCAGGCGAGCTCTTCGAGGGGTAGCCCTTTCGCATTGACACAGGTCCCCGCGACCCGTCACCCTCCCGGAATGCGTCCCACCGCGATCCTCGCCGCCCTAGCCCTCGCCACCACGGCCCTGGTGGCCGCCCCCGCCCAGGCCGCCAGCGGCACGCTCACCATCGGGTGGGACGCAGCGGCCGGGGAATTCGTCATCACGGCGAGTGCCGGCATCTCAGCATTCGCCCCCGAGGAAGAACTCGTGATCTCCGGAAGCGACGGGTTGCTCATCGCCAGCATCGTCGATGGGACCCACACCTTCACCTACGGCACCAGTTGCACGAGCCTCGGGGACGGTGAAGCTTCCCGTGCCAGTTGCGTCACCCCCCGGACAGTCCCCCAGATGAAGGTCAGGGTGGACATGCGCGCGGCGACCGGCGCCACCACCACGGCGATCGACTCATCCATCGGAACCGCCAAGCCCCTGTCGCTCACTTTCTACGGCGGCAGTGGGCCGGACTACGTGCAGGGCGGCATCGGCAACGACGAGATCTACGGCGGCGCCGGCGACGACGACCTCTTCGGTGGGCCCGGCGACGACAAGGTCGGTGGTGACGAGGGCAGCGACGACGTCTGGGGCGAGGAGGGTGACGACTCCGTCGGCGGCGGCCCTGGCGATGACCGGGTGAGCGGGGACGAGGGCGCCGATCGCATCACGGGCGGCTCCGGCGTCGACAGCCTGGACTCCGAGGACGGCATGCCCGACGCCTACGTCAACTGCGACAACGAGCCCGGCCTGGGTGCGATCGCCTTCGATCGCGGCCTCGACATCCCCCGGGACTGCCCCATCATCCTGACGCCCACGCAGCCGCGCGACGTCACGGCCGACGCCGGCGGCAAGTTCATCGCCGTGAGCTGGGCGCCCCCGGACTTCAACGGAAACGATCCCGACTTCGTCTACGACGTGCGCTACCGGCGCTCCACGGGCAACTGGCAGCCCTCCTACGATGCGGCCGGCTCGGAGACGTCGCTGGCCATCGGGGACCTCACGCCCGGCCTGTACTACGTGTCCATGCGCGCACGGAATTCCGCTGGGTCGAGTCTGTGGACGGCCGATGCCCCGGTCGTCATCGGCAACGATGTGATCGCTCCGCCCTTCAACGTCCAGAGCGTCTACCGCTCGAGGGAGGCGGCGTACGTGACGTGGTTCGCCCCCGACAACCCCGGCGGCGTGAAGTACGAGCTCGCCCTGCGCGTGCGTGACAAGAAGAACCAGGCCTGGGGGGCCTGGACGACCCTGCCGGACAAGACGAGCGGGACCTTCCTGATGGTGGGGGACGACCTCGCTATCGTCAATGGCCGCGTCTACCAGTTCAGGGTGCGCGCCGTCGACAAGAACAAGAAGACGAGCTCATGGGTGGAAACACCCTGGCGAGTCGCCAGTCCACTCGCGCCACTCAAGGACGGGACGCTCACCCTCACCGCCAGCAACGTCGTGGCCGGGGTCAACCTCTCGGGGCTGGCGTGGAGGTACAACGTGGAGTCCCGGGCCCTGCTGGCAGGTCGCTACACCGCGATCGGTGCGCGCAGCGCCTGGATCACGATGAATCCATCCACACCGACCACAGTAACCGCCAAACTGCCGAAGGACACCATCGACAAGGACTTCGGGCAGTGCTTCGTCCAGG
>CAYYZU010000394.1:0-1831 GCA_964476205.1 uncultured Actinomyces sp.
CCGACTGGCCCGCACGCTCCTTGGCACCGCGCTCGAGGGGTGCGTAGTGGTAGCGGTTGGGGTTGGGCCAGCCGCTCTCGGCGTTCGGGGTGTGATCACAGTGCCAGCTGGCGCCCCACTGGCTCGACCAGTGGGACCAGGCGCGGCCGCCATCGAAGATCGTCCAGAAGGCGGCGTCCTGCCAGAAGCGGTTCCAGGTGTACATCGGCTTGCCGTCGAGTCGGTCGAGGGCGGCGAGGCCCGGGCGACCGTAGGCGTCCTCTATCTCGGGGCGCATCGCCCTGAGGGCGGAGGCCGCCAGGCTGTAGGAGAACTGGTACGCGCCGATGTGACTGGTCGAGCTCTCGCCGTAGCGCCCGCCGCTCTCGCGCTGGACGACGCAGAGGCGGTACTGCTCGAACCGCTTGTCGTAGTACTTGCCGGTGTAGGTGCTGAGCCGGTAGCCGACCATGTCGCGAGCCTCGGGGCTCGTCCACGGCGCGTCTCCCAGGTCCGGGGCCTCCGGGACGCGGGGGGCGCGCTCGTTGGGCGGGGGCTCCTCGGCGCGCGGTGTTGCGGATGCGGGCGCGACAGCCGGTGCGGCGACCCCGGAATCGGCGGCAAGGGCAGCCGGCGTGGAGAGGGCTGTCGGGACGCCCAGCATCGCGGCCGCAAGGGCCGCGGCGAGCACTCTTCGGGCAGTTCTCTGACTGGTCAGCACCGGTCTACCGTGCCCAACGAATCCGGAAATGTCACGCCGAGATAACGGTCAAGCTGTGGATAACTTATGGATAATTCGCCTAAACCGGACGGGTTGTCCCGGATTCATGGGGGGAAATCCGTGACCTACGTCACACGGGCAATTCCTCGAGCATCTCCGTGACCAGGGCCGCGATCGGCGACCGCTCGGACCGGGTCAAGGTCACGTGAGCAAAGAGCGGATGGCCCTTGAGCTTCTCCACGACGGCCACGACACCGTCGTGGCGGCCCACACGGAGGTTGTCGCGCTGGGCGACGTCATGGGTGAGGACCACGCGCGAGTCCCGGCCGATCCGGGAGAGGACCGTGAGCAGGACATTGCGCTCGAGGGACTGGGCCTCGTCGACGATGACAAAGGCATCGTGCAGGGACCGGCCTCTGATGTGGGTCAGCGGCAGGACCTCGAGCATCCCCCGGTCCAGGACCTCTTCGACCACCTCCGAGGTGGTCACCGCTCCCAAGGTGTCAAAGACCGCCTGGGCCCACGGCGACATCTTCTCGTTCTCCGTGCCCGGGAGGTAGCCGAGATCCTGGCCCCCCACGGCGTACAGCGGACGGAAGACGACCACCTTGCGGTGCTGGCGGCGTTCAAGGACGGCCTCGAGCCCGGCGCAGAGGGCAAGTGCACTCTTGCCCGTGCCCGCTCGGCCGCCTAGGGACACGATTCCGATCTCGGGATCGAGGAGGATGTCCAAGGCGATCCGCTGCTCGGCACTGCGGCCATGCAGTCCGAAAGCCTCGCGGTCGCCCCGCACGAGGCGGACTCGCTTCTCTGGCGTCACGCGACCCAGGGCGCTGCCGCGGTCCGACAGGAGCACCAGGCCGGTGTGGCAGGGCAGGTCCCGGGCAGCGTCGAGGTCCACGACGGTCTCGTCGTACAGCGCATCGAGAAGGTCAGCGGCCACGTCGACCTCGGCCATGCCGGTCCATCCGGACTCCACGACGAGTTCAGCGCGGTACTCCTCGGCCGTCAGGCCCACGGAGGAGGCCTTGACCCGCATGGGCAGGTCCTTGCTCACGAGCACGACGTCGTGGCCTTCGGCCGCGAGATTGCGGGCTACGGCGAGGATGCGCGTGTCGTTGTCGCCGAGCA
>CAYYZU010000395.1:0-1800 GCA_964476205.1 uncultured Actinomyces sp.
CGGCCGAGGTCCAGGGGATGACGACGTACGAGCACCTGGTCGAGGCCACACTCCCCCACGGGCTCATGCCCCTGTGCGTGCCGCAGTTGAAGACCATCACCCTCGGCGGCGCGGTCACCGGCCTGGGCATCGAGAGCACGAGCTTCGCTTGGGGCCTGCCACACGAGTCGGTCATCGAGATGGATGTCCTCACCGGCGACGGTCGCGTCCTCACGGTGAGCGGTCGCGATGATGACCCCCATCGCGACCTCTACTACGGCTTCCCCAACTCCTACGGCACCCTCGGCTACGCCCTGCGCCTGAAGATCGAGCTCGAGCCGGTCAAGCCCTACGTTCGGCTGCGGCACATCCCCTTCGCCAGCGCCCAGGCCATGACCGAAGCGATGGCTCAGATCGTCGATACCCACGAGTGGCAGGGCGAGGCTGTCGACTTCCTCGACGGCACGGTTTTCTCCGCGACGGAGCAATACCTCACTCTCGGCCGAATGACCGATGACGCTGGCGGTCGCCGACCCAGTGACTACACGGGCATGGACATCTACTACCGATCGATCCAAAGCAAGCGCGAGGACTTACTCACCATCCACGACTACATCTGGCGCTGGGACACCGACTGGTTCTGGTGCTCGCGCGCCTTCGGCACGCAGAAGCCGCTCGTGCGCCGCTTCTGGCCCAAGGGCAAGCTGCGTAGCGATGTCTACTGGAAGATCATCAAGTGGGACCGGCGGACGCAGTTCTCCACCAAGGCCGCACGGGTGCGCCGCAAGCCCGCACGGGAAGAAGTGGTGCAGGACATCGAGGTGCCCATCGACCGCCTCGCTGACTTCCTGGACTTCTTCCACCGCGAGGTGGGTATCGAGCCGGTGTGGGTGTGCCCTCTCAAGCAGCGTGATCCCGCCGCCCGCTGGCCGCTCTATGAGTTCGACCCGACGGTCACCTACGTCAACGTCGGGTTCTGGTCCACCGTGCCGCTCCCGGCGGGCGTGGATCCGGCCGAGGGCCGGGTGAATCGGCGTATCGAGCAGGTCGTGACGGACATGGACGGGCGCAAGTCCCTCTACTCCTCGGCCTACTACTCCCCTGAGGAGTTCTGGAGCATCTACGGAGGCGGCGAATACCAGCGCCTCAAGGGGGCCTACGATCCCTCCTCGCGGCTGCTCGACCTCTACGACAAGGTCGTCCGCCGCCGATAGGCACGCAGGGTGATTCTCGGGAGGAATCATGGATCTCGCCACCGCCTTCTCCACGGTCGTCCCGGCGGAGCGTCGTGTCGGCTTCAAGGCCTACGACGGCTCGAGTTCAGGGCTCATTGGTGCTGAGGTCGTCCTCGAGGTCACCAACCCGCGTGGCGTCCACTACATCGCGGGGTCGCCCAATCAGCTGGGCCTTGCGCGCGCCTACGTCACGGGCGATCTGGAGATCCACGGGGACGTGTACGAGGCGCTCAAGCGGCTCTATCCCATGCCGTTGGATCACGTGTCCGTCGTGGACCGCGCCCGACTCGTCAAGCGATTCGCCAAGGACGCCCTCGTGCGCCCCGAGCCGCCCGCGCAGGAGCGTGCCCTCGGCGGCCGCCGCCACTCCAAGCGGCGCGATGCTGAGGCAATCCACCATCACTACGACGTGAGCAACACCTTCTACTCCATGGTGCTCGGCCCTTCTATGGCATACACCTGCGCCGTCTTCCCGACTGAGGACGCCTCACTCGAGCTCGCGCAGGAGGAGAAGTTCGACCTCGTCTGCCGCAAGCTGGCCCTCAAGCCGGGCATGCGCCTTCTCGACGTCGGCTGCGGCTGGGGC
>CAYYZU010000396.1:0-1764 GCA_964476205.1 uncultured Actinomyces sp.
GTCGCAACGGGATCGACGAAGGCGAGCGGCTCGGTGCGCAGCAGCGTGCCGGGTCTCTCGTCGAGTGGCTGGGGCGGTGCGTAGAAGGGGTCGAGGGCGGCCTGGCGGGCGTTGCCATCGGCGATCGTGGTGGCGACGTTGGCGACCACGAGAACGCCGGCTGCCACGAGCAGGGCCAGGAGCCCAATGAGCACGACCCGTCCTGCCTTCACGGGCACAGGCTAGGGGAACGCTCCCTGCGGATCATCTGGCGATCTACACTCCGCGCATGCGCGTCCCCCCGATGATCGCCGCCGCCCTCCTGCTCGCTGCGCCCCTGGTGGCCGCTCCCTCCGCGATGGCCCTTGTGCCCGCGGACGTGGAGTTGACCGCGGGGCCCGTCTCCTCGGTCGTGAGCGTGTCGCCCGATGTCTTCTACGACTCGGCTTCGTCCACCTACTACCTCTACACGACGGGAATGCGCGTCGGTGTCTACACGTCGACCGACGGCGAATCGTGGACGCTGGTCCCCGGTGCATCGACGCCGAGTCCGGCGTTCGATCCATCCGTCATCTCCATGCCGGATGGCAGCTACCGCATGTACTTCACTTCGCCCGGCAGCGGAGGACCCGGTCAGGCCTGCAGCGGCAAGCAACTGAAGTACGCCACGTCGACCGACCTCGTGCGCTGGACCGCTCAGCCAGACGTGTTGCTCGCGGACCTCGGCTGCGGGGTGCCCAACGTCGTGCGTGCCGGCGACCGCGACTATCGGCTCTACTACGTCCGCGGGGGTGCGGGGCGCGAGCACGGCACCTACATGGCGACATCGACCGACGGCCTCACGTGGACGCCGACGAACACGCTGCTCACTCCCAAGGACATGGTGGATCCCTCGGTCGTGAAGCTCGAGGACGGCAGTTGGCTGATGTTCACCGCGGACTTCCCCGCGGGCAAGTCCGCAGGACCGTTCTTCCAGAAGCTCTACGTGGGAACGTCGGACGACGGGTTCGCCTGGGACTTCGGCGACTCCACTCCGCTCTACGCGGGCCCACCCGGTGAGGGGGCCTTCGATCCCGACGCCGTGGTGCTGCCCGACGGCAGCGTCCGTGCGTGGTGGGCGCAGGGCACGTCACCCGACACGGCGCGGGTGGCAGCCGGGGCCGTGACGGTGTCGGTCGAACCTGAGCCTGTGGTGCCCGTGCCCCCGGCGAAGCCCACGGCCACCTGGACGTCGAAGTCGCTCAAGGTCTCGTGGGTCTACGCCTCCGGTGCACCCGCACCCGAGTCCTTCGAGGTGCAGGTGCGCACGACCGGATCGTGGTCGACCGTCGCGACGGTGTCAGGCGAACGCGCGGCCACATCCGTCTCGCGCGCCAAGCTGCCGAAGTCGGCGTTCAGCGTGCGCGTGGTCGCGGTCGTCGGAGAAGCGTCGGCCGCTTCGCCGGTGACGAAGGTGGCCAAGCCCCGCTGACGGGGTCAGTCCTTGACGAAGATGTGCACGAGGTCGAGTGCCTCGCGGATCGGCTCCTCGGTGAGGTGCGGGGCGACCTTCTCGCGGAAGCGCACGAAGATCGACTCATCCACCGCCACCTCGGCCTCGAGATCGGACTCGAAGATGCCGATGCCGCGGATGACTCCGCCGTCGCGGTCGCCCGTGACGAGGATGAGGTCCTCGCTGGGGTTCTCCACGCCGAAGGCGTCCGCGAACTCGATGTAGGCGGCCATCACCTCGTCGAAGGCCGCGGGCTGGACGAACATCGTGTACTCGATGACTGTGCTCATGGC
>CAYYZU010000397.1:0-1753 GCA_964476205.1 uncultured Actinomyces sp.
TCTGGTTGCCGCTGGTGGATCCCGGTGTGATGACGAAGATCACGATGATGATCCAGGGCACGATGCCGGCGATGCAGCCGAACCAGAAGGGCAGCAGGCCGCCTCCCGGCTGGACGTACTTCTCCTGGAGCCAGCCGAAGAGGATCATCGAGACGTTGACGCCGAAGATCGCGATGATCGCGGCGACGTCGAAGATGCCGACGATCTGCGCGATGAGCACGATCATGATGGATGAGCTGAGGGAGTACTCCACCCAGCGGAAGTAGTTGTGCCGCTCGAGCAACCCGGCGACGTAGCGGCCGTAGAAGAGCGGGCTTGCCACCAGGAAGTGGAAGAGCGCCGACAGGCCGAAGAACGCCGCCACGCCCCAGGCGACACGGACGTCGACGAGGGTGACCGGGTCGGACGCGGGCGTGCCGGGAGGTCCCTCCACGTAGGCCGCCGTGATCGGGAGCGCAAAGTCGGTCGCCAGGATGAGGATGAGGATCATCTGGATCAGGTGGGCGAAGCCGGCGATGACGTTAAGCCGGCGCAGGCGCTTCATGGCGGCGGCGGTGGCTGAGTCCATCTCGATCACGGTGACGGTCATGGATTCAGTGTGGAGCCGGGACCGCCCTGAGGAGTGGGGGCGCGCGGTGACGATTCAGACATTCCAGCGGGAGATGACCGCCTGGGTGCGTTCCCAGCCCAGCACCGAAAGGCCCCCGGCGCTCAGAGCCCACAGGCGTCCATCGCGAGCGGGCAGGTCGAGCCAGGTGGCCGTGAGCATGCGCAGCAGGTGCCCGTGAGCCACGAGCAGGCAGTCGCGTCCGGCGAGGATCTCCGGCATGCAATGGTCGATGACGCGCTGCGCGCGTACTCCTACGTCGGTGGTCTGCTCGCCAGGGGTGGCGCCCGGTGGGATGGGCTCGTCCCAGATCGTCCAGTCGGGTTCGCCGAGTTCCTCGCGGATCTCCGCGGTGGTGCGGCCCTCCCACGCGCCGTAGTCCCACTCGAGCAGATCGGGATCGATCGCGTCGGGCGTGACGCCGGCAAGCTCTGCGGTACGCCGCGCCCGCTCCAGCGGCGAGCACAGGGTGAGGGCGAACGAATGACTGTCGAGGTCGCGCGCACGTGCACGCGCCGCGGCCTCCCCAGCGGGGCTAAGGGGGATGTCGGTGCGTCCGGTATGCCGACCCGATGCCGCCCACTCCGTGTCGCCATGACGTAGCAGCCAGAGCGATCCGCGTGCGTGGCCCGACATGGGGCCGACCCTACACAGGAATGCCGCTCAGCGACCGGTGCCGCAGTCCTAGGCTGCGCGCATGAGGGAGCGGACGATCACGCCGGGCATCTATCTGCTCACGGCCGTCTGCGGGCTGATCGATGCCACGACCTTCCTCGCTCTCGGCAACGTCTTCGCCGAGATCATGACGGGCAATCTGATGTTCCTGGCCTTCGAGATCGGCCAAGGGGAGGGGCAGGCGGCGCTGCCGGTCTACGCCGTCCCCCTTGTGACCTTCAGCATTGGGGCCGTGGGTGGTGGCTACCTCCTGCGCAATGCCAGATTCTCAGGTCGTCGACGCCATCCCTTTGCGGCGGTCGCCATCCTCATCGCTCTCGCGCTCGCCCTGACGCTCGCGTGGCAGCCGGTCGCGGGGAGCACCTCCGCGATGGTCGTGGTCGGGGTGCTCGCCTTCGCAATGGGAGTCCAGAACGCCGCTGTCCTCTTCCACATGATTCCTGACGTGGCGACGAACGTCATGACGCTCAC
>CAYYZU010000398.1:0-1750 GCA_964476205.1 uncultured Actinomyces sp.
GACGACACCTGTGCCGACCAGTGACGCGATGCTGCGAGCGAGATCCAGCGCCCCGTGCCAGGTGCGCAGACGATCAGGGCCGACCAAGTCGGCGTCCGTCACGAGCGCTGCGACCCGGGCACCGCCGGGAAGCGGCGCGGAGTAGCACCAGCCCTGCGGGATCGCCTCGACCGTGGTCACGCGCTCACCGCCCTGATCGGGCACCACGGCGATGAGCGCCACCTGATTGTCGAGCCGGACCCGCGGCACGCCCAGTCGGCCGGCCACGGCCCCGGCGCGCCCGCTGGCATCGACGAGCCAGTCGGCCTCCCACAGGTCATTGATGCGCCAGTCACCAGCGCCGCCACTCACCTCATTCATTCGCTCGACGACGACGGCAACACCCGCGGCCCGCGCGCGCACGCGCAGGGTCTCGTCGAACACTGCCCGATCGAGGTGGAAGCCCCGCCCCGCCCAGTGCGCCATGAAGTCGTGCGCGACGAGGTCAGCCGATCCCCACGCTGCAGTGGTGCCGTAGGCCTCGGCGTGACCCTCGAGCACTCCCGCTCCGAAAATCGACTCCACCAGTTCTGCGCCGCCCGCGGGCAGGGCCTCTCCCGGCCACGTGCCAGGTCGCCGCCCGTCGTCGAGGAGTACGACGGAGTGGCCCGCATGCGCCGCCGTCACGGCATAGGCGCACCCCGCGGGGCCTCCACCCACCACGACGACGCGCATCGGATCAGCCGTTGAAGACGATGCCACCGGGGTTGGGGCCGGAGTAGGCGAAGGCCTCGACGGTGCCGACGTCACCCGACATGGTCACCCTGGCGATGAGGTTGCGCACCGGATTGGTGAGGTAGAGGCGATTGCGGGAATCGTTGGTGACGCCCATGACCCCGCGCACATCCACCTGGCCCTGCAGCTGCAGCGGCAGCCGCTTGCCCTGCGCGTCGTAGCGATAGAGCGCCGCGGTGGTCGCGTTGCCGTTGCCGACCCACAGTTGCTGCTTGAGATCGAAGCACATGAGCAGCGGGCGGGGAATGCCCGTGATCCACTCCCTGCTGCGCACGGTGCCATCGACCGGATCGATCTCCCAGACGGTGCCGTCCACCGAGCTGCCGACCAGCAGGGTGTTGCGCACCGGATTGATGACGATGCCCACTGGGCGCTTGAGCCCCGAACCGCGGGGCACGAGCACCTTCACCTTCCCGTCCGGGGTGACGACCGAGACGGTGCCGTCATCGGCGTAGTCCGTGACGTAGAGCAGATTGCCGCGCGCCATGAAGAGCCCGATCGGCGCGCCCAGTCCCGAGGCGTACGTCGTGACGTAGCCGCGGGGTGACACCTTGGCAATGGTCCCGTCGTTCATGCAGGCGACGTAGAGATTGCCCGCCGAGTCGCGGGCCATGCCCTCCGGTCGCGCGAGGGCGGTGTTGGTCCAGAACGCCGACTCGTCACCGTTGGCCGTGATCAGGCGCAGGCTGTTGTCGTCCGAGCAGCCCACCATGATGGGGAATTGCGGTAACTGGGGCATCGTGAAGTAGGCCCCGTAGTCGAAGTCTGGCTCCTGCGCGAAGCCGACGCCGGTCTCCACTTTCATCGTCGCGGGGAAGAATCCGTCCCTGGGCCCTGGCATCTCCGCAACGACACCGAGCTTGTACCAGTCGGTGATCATGGCGTTGATCGCCGTCTGCGAGGTGGGCCCGGCCACGAACCTCTCCCAGCCGCGACGACGCTCGAACGCCGCTCGTCGGTCGGCCAGCGATCGCGA
>CAYYZU010000399.1:0-1742 GCA_964476205.1 uncultured Actinomyces sp.
GCATCGTGGGCCGCGTCGCCGAGCACGGCGCCACCCTGACTGTGTGGCGCACGGCCGGTCTCATGGTCCTGGGCAATCTCGTCATCTACGCCGTAGGTGTCACCTGGCTGAAGTACGCCATCGACGCGACCTGGGCGACTGCGCTTCAGCTCGGCGTCGCACCCTTCCTCATTGGTGACGTCGTCAAGATCGCGCTCGCAGCGGGCTTACTTCCCCTCACCTGGGCGGGTCTGCGCAAGGCCGGCCTACTCCGCTAGGTCAGGCCGGGGATTCAGATCCCGAGCTGACGGCGCTGCTCCACTCACCCAGCCCACCGATGAGGTCTCCATCGGTGCCGCGCAACACCTGTGCGGCCACGCGGATGGGCACGACCCTGCCGTCCGCGTGATTGAGGCGCGTGTCAAAGGACAGCAGTGACTCACCGCCCTCAAGTGGGAACCTCGCGGCGAATCCATCTGAATCCTCATGGTGGGCAATCGCCCAAGGGAGTCGCCCCACCAGGTCCTGTGGTGACCACCCGAGCAGTTCGAAGACCGAGTCCGACACCCACTTCACCTGTCGGCTGCTGTCGACGATGAGCCAGATGATCCCTCGTGCATGCGCATCCTGTTGGAGCATCTCCAGGTACTCCGCCTGCACGGATGCTGAGACGGCTGTGTCACTGCCGTCGACCGATTCGCGGCGAAGAAGGTAGCCCGCTTTGCGCTTGGTCACGATCAGCCTGCCGCAGGGGCCCAGCTTGCGGCGGATGTGATGGACGTGGACGAACACGTGATCCATCGGGCCGAACCACTCGCCCCACACCACATCCACGAGCTCCGACGTGGTCACGACGGTACCGGCCCGCCTAGCGAGGCAGGCGAGGACGTCGAACTCCGTCGGCGTGAGATGGATCTCGTCACTGTCGACGAAGACAGATCGCGAGGCAAAGTCGACCAGCAAGTGCGCATCGCCCGACCAGAACGTCACGGTCCGGGGGCCAAGCTCGCTCACCATTCACCCCCTGCAGTCATCCCCCTCCCGCGACATGCTCCCCATCCTCACCCGCAAGAGAAAAGTGGCGCGACCTGCCGGGCCGGTGGCTAAGTGTCCCTTCGGGGTACCCGATATCGGGGACGACAGGCAGTCGCAAAGACAACCAAAAGGATTCGGACCGCACTTCGCGCTTCACATGTCGACCACACCGGGCCGGGGAAGCTAGGGAGCTGCGTCGCCTACCCGACGCGCGGCGTCGGGATCCCCGAACGCCGCCACCGTCGCCGCGGTCTCCGCTGCCATGGCAGCCTCGAGGTCGCCTACCGACACCGTCGTCACAATCCGGCGCAGGTCCGTCACGGCTCGCTCAGAGAGGCCCGCGAGTCGCTCCGCCACCGCGACTGCCTCATCGAGGACCGCGTCATCGGCCACGCGCCAATGGGCGATGCCCCACTCGAGCATCTGCGCGGAGTCGATGCGCTCGCCGAGCATGAGGAGTTGCCGCGCGCGAGACAGCCCCACGATCCGCGGGAGGAGCGCGGTGACCCCGCCGGTCACGAAGAGGCCGAGCCCCATCTCGGGGAAGAAGCCCTTGGCTGACTCGCCCACGACGACGAGGTCGCAGTCGAGCACCCATTCGAAGCCCCCGCCGACCGCCCAGCCGCGCACGGCAGCCACGACGGGCACGCGACCGAGCATGATGTGGCGCGTCACCTGCTGGAGCTCCTCGACGTAGGCCTGCGTGGCCTCGCGCGTGCTCGCCTGCT
>CAYYZU010000400.1:0-1719 GCA_964476205.1 uncultured Actinomyces sp.
GTCGACGAGAAGGCCGTGGAGGTCACTGCCGCGGCGTACGGGGTCGATCCCGTCTGGCTCCCCGGCATCGGGCACGACCTGATGCTCGATGCCGGCTGGGAGAAGCCCCTCTCCGTCGTCCTGGACTGGGTCGACGAGCGCTGCTGAGATGAGCGATCCCGCACTGGCCCAGCAGCTCGAGACCTGCCTGACGGCGTACTCCATGGACCGCGCCCCCGATCCCGACATCGAGCGCGCCGCGGTCAAGGCCACCCTCGACCTGCTCAAGACGGCCGCGCCGGGCAAGTCCGTCGAGGTGCGCATCCCGCCGTACGCCGCGATCCAGGCGGTCGAGGGCGTGAACCACCGTCGCGGCACTCCGTCGGCGACAGTCGAGTGCGATGCGGCCACCTGGCTGCGCCTGGCCACCGGCGCACTCACATGGTCGGATGCGATCGCGAGCGGGCGCCTGAGCGCGAGCGGTGAGCGCAGCGACCTCTCGACGTACCTCCCGCTTGCCTAGGACTTCAGCGGGTAGCGCCAGATGAGCGGCAGGCTCAGCGCGACGAGCACGACCGGCAGTACCGAGAAGGCCAGCGTCACGCCGGTGATCGCCAATGCGGGCTGCTCGACGATCTGTCCGGCCGTGGTCGAGACATAGCCGGTCACCGCGAGCAGCAGCAGCACCAGCGCGGGGCCGATGGCAAACGCCGCCGTCTCACCGGCCGTCCACACGCCGGTGAAGGATCCCGCGCGCTGCTCGCCCGTGCGCGCCGCATCGTCGGAGATCGTGTCGGGCAGCATCGCGAGCGGGAACATCTGCATCCCGGCGTAGCCCACCGACGTCACGCAGATGAGCGCGAGCGCAGCGGCGAGCGGCACGAGTGGCGCGGCGAGCGATCCGATGAGGCCGGCCATGAAGATGAACGACGAGATGATGAAGCCGCGGCGCTTGCCGAGTCGATGCCCGACAGCCGCCCACATCGGCATGAAGATCACCGCGGGCACGAGCAGCACGCCGAAGACGAGGCCGAAGTCGGCGACGCCGAGGATGTAGCGAGAGAAGTACGGCGCGGCCGCGAGCACGGCTCCCGCGCCGAGTGCCTGCACGATGAATGCGCTCACGAGCAGTCGGAAGGGTCGCGCCGCCCATGCGGTGCGGAACTGCGCCATCGGCGAGTGCGTGCCCGCGGTCGACTCGGTGACGTAGCGATGCAGGCGGCGTACGGCGCTCCAGCACACGAGCATCCCCAGGGCGATGAGCCCGCCGACCGCGATGCCCATCGCGAGGTAGCCGGAGTTCTCGTCGGCGAAGAGGCCGACGACCACGGGCGCCCCGACACCGAAGAGCAGGATGCCGATCACCTGGAATCCCACGCGCCACGACATGAGCGTCGTGCGCTCACGCGGTGAGTCGGTGATCTCCGCGGCGAGCGCGATGTAGGGGACCTGGAAGAAGCCGAACGCCGACGCCGCGACGAGGAAGGCGATGAGCACCCAGAAGGCGGCCACCATCGGCGCGATACCTGCGGGTACGGCGAACATCAGCGGGAAGCAGATGAGCATGCCGATGGCCCCGAAGACGAGGTAGCGCGCGCGATTGCCCGTGCGGGCGACCGCGCGATCGCTCAGGGTGCCGACGTACGGAAGGAAGAAGACGTCCCAGAGCTTGGGCACCAACACCACGAGCGAGGCGATGCCTGCGGCCACCCCGAGGGTGTTGG
The DNA here is from genome assembly GCA_964476205.1 of uncultured Actinomyces sp. GTDB lineage: Bacteria > Actinomycetota > Actinomycetes > S36-B12 > S36-B12 > Mxb001. The sequence goes on from CAYYZU010000400.1 coordinate 1,704, forward strand.
TGAGGTAGATCGCCAG
>CAYYZU010000401.1:0-1718 GCA_964476205.1 uncultured Actinomyces sp.
TTGCCATGGGGTGAGGTTCCTCCCGGGAACGATGTGAGGGGGAATCCCCTCCTTCGCGGCCGGTGCCCGCGACGGACGACCCCGCATCGGACGGAGCCTCACCGGCCTGGACTTGCGATGATGCTGTCACTCGGACTGGTCGAGTGCTAAGTCATTTTTAGCACTCTCGGCCTGAGAGTGCAAACCGGGACGGCGTACGGGGTAGGGCACTATGAGGGCATGACCGATTCAGCCCCGATCCCTGCCTCGATCCCGTCCGCCGCGCCCACCCGTGGCCGCGGCCTGGTCATCGCCGGCGCCATTCTCGTGGTCATCTACCTCGTCCCGGCAGTCGTCTTGATCGCCTGGTTCGTGTGGGGCCTGTTCACCTCCATGGAGGCCGCCTCCATGGTCTTCGCGTTCTGGCTCGTCGCCCTGCTCGCCCTCACCCCCCTCTGGGTCATCGGCATCGCCCTCCTCGGGGCGGGGCGGTCCCAGCAGCGGGGACCGGTCAGGGGCGCGACCATCGCATGGATCCTGGCCATCGGCGGGATGCCGGCGATCGGCTTCCTGATGACCGTCGTCGTGTCCCTCCTCAATGCCGGACAGGACTCCCTCGGCGGAATCGCCTTCGCCGCCCTCGTCGTCGGCATCCCCTTGCTGACCGTGCTAGCACTGGTGTCCGGGGCATGGCTGACCTGGGGGAAGCCACGGACCACGTAGCCGCGGCAGACTAGGGGCATGCACCCCGCGGCCCGAACATGGTTCACCAGGCGAACCACAGCGACAGGCGACTGGTCGCGGGCTCGCGTGCAGGCAGACAAGCGTGATCAGCGCGTCACGGTCATCATCCCCGCCCGCGACGAGGAATCCACCATCGGCGCCATCGTCACCGCTATCCGCGCCGACCTCATGATCGGATCGAATCCGCTCGTCGATGACCTGCTCGTCGTCGACTCCGACAGCAGCGATGCGACGGCACGCGTGGCACGCGAGGCAGGGGCTCGCGTCGTGGCCACGACTGAGGTCCTGCCCGATATCCCCACGGTTGCGGGCAAGGGCGAGGCGATGTGGCGCGGTCTCGCGGCAACGGAAGGTGACGTCGTGGTGTTCCTCGACGCCGACCTGCGCTCATTCACACCCGATTACGTCGTCGCACTCCTCGGGCCGATCCTGTCCGACTCGAGCGTCCACCTCGTCAAGGCGTGCTACGACCGACCGCTGATCGCCGACGGCGGTCGGCGCGTCATGGGCGGGGGCCGGGTCACCGAACTCGTCGCTCGCCCGCTGCTCAACCTGCACTGGCCCGAGCTCGCGGGAGTGGCCCAGCCGCTGGCCGGCGAGTACGCCGTGCGCCGCGAACTCATCGAGAGCCTGCCGATCCCCTGCGGCTACGGGGTGGAGTTCGCCCTCCTCGTCGACACGGCGGCGGCCCTCGGGCTCGATGCCGTCGCGCAAGTGGATCTCGGGGAACGACGTCATCGCCATCAGGATGACCAGCGCCTCGGCCTCATGGCCGCCGAGATCTGGCAGGTCGCGCTCGACCGGCTGGATCCGGGCAACGTCGTGAGACGCCCCGGAGATTCGATCGCGGAATTCACCTACGGGCCCGACGGGGTCACCATGAACGACCACGTGGTGGACGTGCTCGTGCGACCACCTCTGACCGAGGTGCGGGAGAAGGCTTCCCGGGGGACCGGCGGAACCGCCTAGCGGGCGTCGAGGTCGATGCCGAGGCG
>CAYYZU010000402.1:0-1716 GCA_964476205.1 uncultured Actinomyces sp.
GCCTGTCTCGCGGGGACATCCTCTGGCGTGCGCCCGCGGTGGTGCTGCCCTTCCTGGACCTTGCCGAGGGTCCGCACGCCTACCCCGACGACCGTCGCGCGGGCTTCGAACGCGATCTGTTCCTCGTCTCCGGCGGCGCGGCCGTCGAGAATCTCCTCATCGCACTCGCCACGGAGGGGTGGGGGGCGGCATGGATCTCGTCCACGATGTTCTGCGCCGACGTCGTGCGCGACGTGCTCGATGTTCCCGCGTCATGGCAACCGCTCGGCGCCGTGGCCATCGGGCGTCCGGCACAGGACGCCCGCCCGCGGCCAGATCGCCATCCGGAGGACTTCATCCTCCGCAGGTAGTCGTTGAGTGGCGGGTCGTGCAGCCGAATCACGGCGTGTCGCCCGCACGACCCGCCACTCAACGACCTCAGGCGTCGGTGGAGAAGCGCACTGCCGTGGCGGGGAGTTCGACTCCTGGCCACACGCGGGCACCCGCACGCAGCTCGTTGCCCGGACCGATGCGCGCACCGTCTCCGATCACGCATCCCGAGATGACAGCACCTGCGCCCACGTGTGCGCCGAGGCCGATCACCGAGTCCTCCACGACAGCGCCCTCCTCGATGACCGCACCATCGAGGAGCACCGAGCCGTGGACGCGGGCCTCCGCGGCGACGCGGGTTCCGCGTCCGACCGTGGTGCCCCCGCCGACGAGCGCCAAGGCATCGACCTCGCCACCGTCGAGCACGAGAGCCTCGGCAGGCACGTGGCCCGACCACGGTGCGATCCCGCGCACGAGATCGGCGGAACCGCGGACGAAGTCCCAGGGCGTGCCGAGATCGAGCCAGTAGGAGTCGTCGACGATCCCGCGCACGAGAGCACCCTCGGCAAGGAACGATGGGAAGGTCTCTCGCTCCACCGAGACCGGGCGACCCGTCGGAATCGCGTCGATGGCCGAGCGGCGGAAGACGTAGCAGCCGGCGTTGATCTGGTCCGTGACGATCTCCGCGGGCGTGGTGGGCTTCTCGCGGAAGGCGAGCACGCGCCCCGCGTCGTCGGTGGGCACGAGGCCGTAGGCAGAGGGGTCGGCGACACGCACCAGGTGCAGAGTGACGAGCGCGCCCGCGCGTACGTGCTCATGCACGAGGGCGCCGTAGTCCACGCCGCTCAGCACATCGCCGTTGAGCACCATGACGGGATCGTCCGGACCGCTTACCAGATGCGCGGCCGCATGACGGATGGCACCGCCGGTGCCGAGTGGCTCGTCCTCCACGGCGTAGGCGATCTCCACCCCGAGGTGGCTTCCGTCGCCGAGCTGCTCGGCGAAGACCTCGGCCCTGTACGACGTGCCGAGGACGATGCGCTCGATGCCTGCCGCGCGCGCCCGCTCGATCTGGTGCACGGTCACGGGCACGCCCGCGACCGGCAGCATTGGCTTGGGCGTGCCCAGGGTCAGCGGTCGCAGTCGGGTGCCCTGGCCCCCCACCAGCAGGATCGCCTCGCGCATGCGGTTATCCCACCACATGGCCGCGGGGCGCTCCGCCGACGGATCGGTCAAAAGAAAGTCGCAGGGCCCCGGCCGATGGCCGGGGCCCTGCGACTTTCGAACTGCGAGCTTTGCGAACTACGTGCCTTTCGAGCTAAGTGATCGCCTTAGCGGATCAGGACGCTCCCGTGCCCTCGAGCCACGCGGCGACCTTGTCGGGGTTGGCGTCGATCCACTTCTGGG
>CAYYZU010000403.1:0-1715 GCA_964476205.1 uncultured Actinomyces sp.
CGTGTCGTGGGAGTACCCCCCGATCGTCTACGGCGGACTCGGTCGTCACGTGCAGGCGCTCACGCAGGCCCAGGTCGCGCGCGGCGATGAGGTGACGGTCCTCACCCAGACCTCCGAGCGGACGATGTCGATCTCCGAGGAAGACGGCATCCGCGTCATCCGCGCACCCCATGACCCGCCTGAGGTGGCCTTCGGCGAGGACACGCTGCTCGCCTGGGTCCTCGGCATGCAGACCGGCATGATCCGAGCGGCAGGAAGTGCCGGCTCCTTCGACAGTGACTCTTGCGATGTCGTCCACGCGCACGACTGGGTGACCGCGCACGCCGGCATCGCGCTGCGCGACGTACTCGGCGCTCGCGCACTGGTCGCCACGGTCCACGCCACCGAGGCGGGACGCCACCAGGGATGGCTGCCCGGTCCGCTCTCCGACGCCATCCACTCCATCGAGCACTGGCTCGTGCACGAGGCGGACGGGGTCATCGCCTGCTCCCACCACATGCGCGAGGAGGTGGTGCAGCTCTTTGCGCCACGACCCGACCACGTGTCGGTGATCGCCAACGGCATCGACGTGAAGCGGTGGTGCGCCGAGCCCGATCGCATCGCGCACGCTCGCGAGGCGCATGCGCGCACGGGGCCTCTCATCGTCTTCGTCGGGCGACTGGAGTGGGAGAAGGGCGCGCACACGCTGATCGACGCACTCCCCCGGCTGCGTCGGCGGATCCCCGGCGTGCGCGCGGTGATCGCGGGTCGGGGTGGGCATGCCGACGAGCTCCAGCGGCAGGTGCGTGCCCGCCGCCTCGCGAGCGTCGTCGACTTCGTCGGCTGGCTCCCTGAGCCGGAGCTCCACGGCCTCGTGGCGGCGGCGGACGCGCTCGTGGTGCCGAGCCTCTACGAGCCCTTCGGCATGGTGGCCCTTGAGGGCGCGGCACTCGGTGCTCCGCTCGTGGTCGCACGAACAGGCGGTCTCGCGGAGTTCGTCGACGACGGAGTGACCGGTCGCGTCTTCGAACCGGGCGACGTAGAGAGCCTGGCCGATGCTGTCACCGAGGCGATCAGAGATCCCGAGGGCTCACGGAGCGTCGCCGAGGCGGCCCGCCAGAAGGCGCGGGACTCCTACGGCTGGCCCCTCATTGCCGAGCAGACCGATGAGGCCTACGCGCGGGCACTACTGAACTCCACCCTCGCCCGAGATGCTCCCCCGGTGCGCATCCCCGACCGGTCGGTCAACCTGCTGCGCCCGTAGAACCATCTCGGCCCGGAAGGTCGGCAGAGCCGCCCCTGTCGGATGCTCCCCGATTCTGCTCGGCAGCGACGGCAGTCTTGCGAGCGATGTCCGCGAGGGCATCGCGCCGGGCGACCTGCGCGTCGTAGACCTCGCGACGGTCCTTAAGCACCCGCGCGGGGATACCGCCCACGATGGAGTAGTCGGGGATGTCGCCTCGCACCACTGCGTGAGCAGCGATGACGCAGCCCCTGCCCACGGTCGTCCCGCGCAGGACCGAGGCCTTGGCGCCGACCCACACGTCGGGGCCGATGCGCACGGGCGACTTCACGATGCCCTGGTCCTTGATGGGGATGTGCACGTCATCGGTCACATGGTCGAAGTCGCACACATAGACCCAGTCCGCCACGATGGTGCCCTCGCCGAACTCCACGTCCAGGAAGCAGTTGACGGTGTTGTCTCGGCCGAAGACGCACTTGTCCCCTACCCGCAT
>CAYYZU010000404.1:0-1714 GCA_964476205.1 uncultured Actinomyces sp.
GTGGTCCTGCCCGCGAAGTTCCGCGAGGGGCTCGCAGGGGGAGTGGTCCTCACCAAGGGCCAGGACCGCTCCATCGTCGTGTGGCCCGCGGATGAGTTCGAGCAGTACTCGGCCAAGCTGAACGAAGCCTCCCGTTCAGACGCCCGCGTGCGTGCTTATCTGCGGGTCCTCTTTTCCGGGGCGTCAGATGAGACGCCCGACAAGCAGGGGCGCGTCTCCGTGCCACAGATCCTGCGCGACTACGCCGGACTCGATCGCGACGTCGTCGTGGTCGGCAACGGCACCACGTGCGAGATCTGGGATGCCGAGGCCTGGCAGCAGTACCTGGCCGGACAGGAAGACGCCTTCTCCTCGATCAGCGAAGAGGTGGTGCCCGGGATCTTGTGACATGCGGCCGTCGTGTGAGGCCTCCCTCCGCGAGGTGAGCCGTGACACCACTTCCCCGGTGCCACGTCTACCGAAGGATCCAACGCGGGGGGGTACCTGACCCGACGGAACGCCGTACAGACAGACAGACAAACAGACAGCAGAAGCACACACCGAACGACGGAAGGACAGGCAGTGGCAACCATCCTCGACATCCACGAGCGCACCAGGCGCGGCATGGAGTCGACGCGCAAGGTGTCGGTGTCGACCACGCGTCGTGCTGTCCTGGCCCTCGGAGCGGGAGTCGTCACCGGCATGGCCATGGGCCTCGCCACCGCGATCGCAGGGCGCTGGAGCTGATCGACCATGACCGGCCCCGTGCACGTGCCCGTGATGCGGGACCGTGTCGTCGCCCTCCTCGCCCCCGCGCTCGCTGAGCCGGGTGCCGTCTTCGTCGACGCCACCCTCGGCCTCGGCGGACACAGCGCCGCTGTCCTCGACTCCATCCCCACCTGCCGACTCGTCGGACTCGACCGCGACACCGCCGCCCTCGAGATCGCGGGGGAGCGCCTCGCCGCCTGGTCCGACCGCGTGACGCTCGTGCACGCGGTCTACGACGCGATGCCCGAGGTGCTCGCCGATCTCGGCATCGCCGCGGTGCAGGGGATCCTCTTTGACCTCGGCGTCTCCTCGATGCAGCTCGACGAGGCCGAGCGCGGCTTCGCCTACTCGGTGGACGCCCCGCTCGACATGCGCATGGACGCCACCTCCGGTGTCACCGCAGCCGACGTACTCAACACCTACTCGGTCGAGGACCTCACCCGCGTGCTGCGCGACTACGGCGACGAGCGCTACGCCCGTCGCATCGCCGAGCGGATCGTCGCCGAGCGCGAGGTCAGCCCCTGGAGCACCTCCGCCCGCCTCGTCGAGGTGGTGCGCGCTGCCATCCCGATGCGCTCGCAGATGTCGACCCCGGGCAACCCGGCCAAGCGCACCTTCCAGGCCCTGCGCATCGAGGTCAACGACGAGCTCGACGTGCTCGCCCGCGCCATCCCCGCCTCTTTGAAGTGCCTCTCCGTCGGCGGCCGCATGGTCGTCATGAGCTACCAGTCGCTCGAGGACAAGATCGTGAAGCAGGCCTTCACCGCCGGCGCATCTGATTCCGCGCCGCACGGCCTGCCCGTCGTGCCCGAGTCGATGAAGCCCTGGCTCCGACTCATCACGCGCGGTGCCGAGAAGGCCTCCGAAGCAGAGATCTCCAGCAATCCGCGCTCGCAATCGGTGCGAGTGCGCGCAGTAGAGCGGGTGGCGGCATGAGCTCAACAGCGAGGAAACTCGACTACGACGA
>CAYYZU010000405.1:0-1698 GCA_964476205.1 uncultured Actinomyces sp.
CATGAGTCCACGCCACATGAGAGCGGTTCCCTCGTCGTCGACGAGGAAGCCGGTAGCCGAGCACGCGCAGCATCTCGAGCATCAGGCGCAGCGTCTTCTGCTTCTCCGCGCGCCCGGGCAGGTCGTAGATGAGAGACCTATCGATCTTGATCACATCGAAGTCGTAGTCCGTGAGCAGGGACATCCCGTTGAGGCCCGTTCCGAAGTCGTCCAGGGCCGAGTGATGCCCCAGCGAGCGGATGTCTCTCAGGAGTCGGTTAGAGGCCGCGATCGGGGGCATCGGGTATGTCTCGGTGAACTCGAACGTGGTCGGAGCCGAGGCACGCTCGACGATCTCGAGGAATCGAGCGCGGCTCTCCTCCGACTCGACGATCCGGTTGTGGACGTTGATGGAGACGAGGGAGCCCGTGTCCTGGCGAATCCTGCGCTGGAGTTCCACCTGCCACTCGAGGATCGCGAATTGGCTCTCAGCGTCAAGCTCCGTGAAAACCTCCTGTGCCTGGCGAACCGCTTGCGGGCGGGACAGCAACTCCCCACAGCGGTAGTCAGGGTCAGTGACACAGACATAGGGTTGGAAATAGGGGATCAGCACCACGCCGTCGACAGTGATATCCAAGGAGTCTTCGCTCACGTCGCGGTCGCCCTCCATCCTCGCCCGTCGCCTATTGGCGCGGACTGAGCCCATGATGACAGAGGATTGCGGGTGGTCGCCTCACGAAGCCTTGATGGCGCGCACCACCGTCGTGACGGGATCCACCACGCCTTCACCGCACTCGACGATCTCTACCGACACGATGCCGAGGCGCTCGAGCACACTTCGTGAGGCCTCGACCTCCTCCGCCGCAGAGCGACCCTTGAGGGCCAGGAGTTCGCCACCGGGCTGCACCAGCGGGACGGTCCACCCGGCCAACCGCTCCATCGGGGCCACGGCTCGCGCGGTCACCACTCGGGCCCGCAGAGAGGTCACGGGCCCACGTCCACGCACGATGTCTTCAGCGCGCGCCCGCACCACCTGCACTCGACCGGTGAGCCCGAGCTCCGCGACGACCTCTTCCAGGAACGTCGCCCGCCGCTGGAGCGGCTCCAGGCAGGTGACGGTGATGTCGGAACGCACGATGGCCCACACGATCCCTGGCAGACCTGCGCCCGAGCCCACGTCGATGACGTCAGCGCTCTCGGGCACAAGGGGTACGGCCACCGCGCAGTTGAGCACGTGCCTGTCCCACAGCCTGGGCACTTCACGCGGGCCAATGAGCCCGCGCTCCACCCCGGCCGTGGCGAGCAGACCGGCGTACCTGGTGAGTGACTCTTGAACGTCGACATCCGGCACTACTGCGCCCAGCACAGTGGGGGCGGGCGGCAGCAGCTCGGGGTTCGGCTCGGGGGTCAGCGAAGGACTCCGGTGCGACGATCGCTACGAGGCCGGCTTGATGACGATACGGCGGTCGGGATCGACACCCTCGGACTCGCTCACGAGTCCGGCTGAGGTGACGACGTCATGCACGACCTTGCGCTCGAAGGCGTTCATCGCCGCAAGGCGGACAGGCTCGCCGGTCTCCTTGACCTCGTCGATCGCGGTCTTCGCCAGCGCCTCGAGCTCGCGGCGGCGTGCCAGCCGGAAGCCGGCGATGTCGAGCATGAGCCGTGAGCGCTCGCCGGTGGCCTGAGCAGCCGCGAGCCGTGCGAGCTCCTGCAGCG
>CAYYZU010000406.1:0-1672 GCA_964476205.1 uncultured Actinomyces sp.
ACTGAGTTGACGACGCACACGATGTCACCCTAGGCCCTGCGTGAGACGCCGCCGAGTCAGCCCGTAGCAGCAGTGAGGCCAGCAGCCTCGATGCCAGCTACGGCCGCGATCTCATCGTTGTCACTCTTGTCGCCGGACACACCGACAGCACCCAAGAGCCGACCCGAGGCGTCACTAGCGAGGACACCCCCAGGCACTGGGATGAGCGAGCCGCCGATCGCAGCCGTGGCTGAGGCGATGAAATGCGGCTCCGCCTGCGCCCGCACACTGAGCGCGCGGGAGCCCACGCCCAGGGAGACAGCTCCGTGCGCCTTGCCATAGGCGATGTCGAAGCGACGATTGGACGATCCGTCCTGCCGCTCGACCGCCACGACGTGGCCGCCGGCATCGAGGACGACCACGGTCAACGGCAAGAACCCCTCGACTCTCCCTTTGGCGAGGGACGCCGCGATGATGCTGCGTGCTGTGTCCAGGGTCATTTCCGTCATGGCAGGGTCTCCCTTTCGCTGGCTTTCGCCCGTCGCCGATAGTCGTGCAGGATTTCTTCGGTGTAGCCATTGGGCTGCTCGAGGCCCTCGAAAACGAGCGCACGAGCGGCGAGGAACGCCAGGCCGTCGAAGCCAGGGGCCATGGCGCGATAGAGGGGATCCCCGGCGTTCTGCCCGTCGACAACCTCCGCCATGCGACGCAGTGATGCCTCGACCTGGGCGGGCGTGACGATGCCATGCCGCAACCAGTTCGCCACGTGCTGTGACGAAATGCGCAGTGTCGCACGATCCTCCATCAGGCCGATGCCGTGGATATCAGGGACCTTGGAGCAGCCAACGCCCGAATCGATCCAGCGAACGACGTAGCCCAGAATCCCCTGGAGGTTGTTGTCGAGCTCGTCCTCGACCTCCTCAGCACTCCACTGGGGATCCGGCGCGATCGGCACGGTCAGCAGGTCGGCTAGGTCCGTCCGGCCGCCGGCCGCCGCAAGCTCGCGCTGACGGCCGGCCACGTCGAATCGGTGGTAGTGCGTGGCGTGCAGCGTGGCAGCGGTCGGTGACGGGACCCAGGCGCAGGTAGCCCCCGCGCGGGGATGGCCCTGCTTTTGAGTGAGCATGTCAGCCATCCGGTCAGGCGCAGCCCACATCCCCTTGCCGATCTGCGCTCGACCGGGAAGTCCCGCCTCCAGTCCGATGTCGACGTTCTGGTCCTCGTACGCCAGGATCCAAGGCTCCGCCTTCATGTCAGCCTTGCGAACCATTGGTCCAGCGAGCGACGACGTGCGGATCTCATCGCCGGTGCGATCGAGAAATCCCGTATTGATGAAGCACACGCGATCCGCGGCAGCGGCCAGGCACTGAGCGAGATTCAAGGAGGTACGTCGCTCCTCGTCCATGATGCCGATCTTCACCGTATGAGGAGGAAGGCCGAGCAACTGCTCGACCCGATCGAAAACGGCACAGGCAAAGGCGACCTCTTCTGGCCCGTGCAGCTTGGGCTTGACCACGTAGATTGACCCGTGGCTCGAGTTTGCGAACTTCGCGGACTCGCTACCGCGCGCGGCAATGAGCACGGTCAGCAACGCATCGAGGAGTCCCTCGAAGATGTCGTTCCCCTGCGCATCGCGCACGGCCGGGGTCGTCATGTGAATTCCCACGTTGCGCACCAGCAAGAGCGACCTGCC
>CAYYZU010000407.1:0-1665 GCA_964476205.1 uncultured Actinomyces sp.
ATCGACATGGTGCTCGAGGGCTGCGACGTCGGCTTCTGTCTCGACACCGGACACATGGCCATCGGCGGCCAGGACCCGGTGGAGTTCGCCAAGAAGGCCTTCGACCGCGTGGGCCACGTCCACCTCAAGGACGTCAACCTCTCCCTCGTGCCGCCGGTCCTCGCCCGCGAGAAGACGCTCATGGCCGCGACCCAGGAGGGGCTCTTCACCCCGCTCGGCCAGGGGGATGTCGACATCGCCGGAGTCGTTGAGGCACTCGAGTCGCGCGGCTACGACGGCTGGTACGTCATCGAGCAGGACACCGCCATCACCGACGGCCTGCCCGCGGAGGGCGAGGGTCCGATCACCCAGGTCGTCACGTCACTCGACTACCTCCGCGACGTCGTCGCGCCCCGCGTGGGCAAGTAGCGACAGGTCAGGAGATGCCCATCCCCGAGGTCGTCACCGTCGGACGCGTGAGCGTCGACCTCTATGCGCAGCAGGAGGGCGCGAGCTTCCTCGACTCGCAGACCTTCGCCAAGTCCGTCGGCGGCTCGCCGACCAACGTCGCCGTCGCCGCGGCACGGCTCGGACACCGCGCCGCCGTGGTCACCAAGGTGGGTGACGGCGCACTCGGCGACTACGTGCGCACCGCACTCGCCGGCTGGGGCGTCGACACGACGTATGTCGGCACCGGGGATGGCCAGACCCCCGTGGTGCTCGCAGCCCTCGATCCACCCGAGGATCCGCAGATCGTCTTCTACCGCGGCACCGCCGCTCCCGACACCCAGGTGACGACGTCCGACGTGCCGGTCGACGTCATCCGCGAGTGCCCCGTGCTGTGGATCTCCTTCGGAGCACTGGCCCAGGGCACCACGGCGGATGCCTGCCAGGACTGGCTCGACCTGCGCGATCGACGCGCCGAGGTGGTGCTCGACCTCGACTACCGCCCGAGCATGTGGCCCGATCGCGATGCCGCTCACGAGGTGGCCCTTGCCGCCGTACGCCGCTCCACCGTCGTCGTCGGCAACCGCGTCGAGTGCGAGGTCGCGATCGGCGAGACCGATCCCGATCGCGCCGCCGACGCCCTGCTGGCCGAAGGAGTGCGCCTGGCCATCGTCAAGCGCGGCGGCGACGGCGTGCTGCTGGCCACCGACGAGGGCCGGTGGACGATCCCGCCGCTGCCCATCGACGTGCTCTGCGGGCTCGGCGCCGGAGATGCTTTCGGTGGTGCGCTCGCGCACGGTCTGCTCTCAGGGTGGACCGTGCCGGAGATCGGAATGTTCGCCAACGCCGCAGGTGCCTACGTCGCCACCAAGTTGACCTGTGCCGATGTCATGCCGACGATCGAGCAGGTCGAACTCATGATGGAGGCGTGATGCTGGACCGCGACGACTACCGAGCCCTGTGCGATGCCCGTATCTTCGAGCCTGCTTCGCTGCAGCGAGCTCTCCGCGACCGGCCGCGACGCACCCTGGCCGGGAGCGACGGCAACCTCCTCATCCTCGCGGCCGACCACACCGCACGAGGCATGATCGCCGTCGGCAGCGATCCGCTCGCGGTCGCTGATCGCTACACCCTCCTCGACAACCTCATGCGCGGACTCTCCGTCCCCGGTGTCGACGGGGTCATGGCAAGCGCCGACATCCTCGAGGAGCTCGCCTGGCTCGGCGCGCTCGACGGTCG
>CAYYZU010000408.1:0-1664 GCA_964476205.1 uncultured Actinomyces sp.
ACCCCAACATCCAGACCGTCCGCGCGATGATCGGCCGCACCCCCAAGCGCCTGAATGTCTGCACCTCCTGCCTCAAGGCAGGCAAGGTCACTCGCGCCTGACGCACGATCGACCCGCTGACCGACGGGGACTAGTCTTCGGTCGGTGTCCGGCCCACTCACGCTCTCGCTGCGCTCCGACGGGTACGACGTACCGGCCCTTCGAGCTGCCGCTCATGCCTACGCGCAGGTGCGTGGGGCGAGCCCGGCCGAATGCGACGCGGTCTCCCTCGCCACGGGTGATTTGACGGAGTGGGTCTCGCGCAACTGCTTCCCAGCGCCCTCCACAGGGACCATTGACGTCACGCTGCTGGCTACCGAGGACGGCGTGCAACTCACCCTCACCGATGACGGCATTCCACTCGCGGCCTTTGGCGGCGGCCTGGGCCGCATCCCTGACGACCTGCGTGAGCTTGATGCGCGAGTCGTCGACCTCCACCTCGTCCACCTCGGGACCCGAGGCAAGCAGTTGCGGTGCCTCCTGCCTACCGGCAACCCTCTGGTGATCGACGTCTCCGATGAGCCGGCCCAGGTCCAGGTGGAGCCCGGGGATATCGAGGTGAGACTCGCGCAGCCCGACGATGCCCAAGGCGTAGGGCGCGTGATCCATGCCGTCTACGGCCTGATCTATATGCACGTCCACGGTGAGTTCTACGACGCCGACCGTCTCGTCGCGGCCTGGGAGCGCGGAGACATCGTGTCCACGGTGGCGACCGTCCGCGGCGAGGTCGTGGGACACATGGCAGCCTTCCGTGAGGCCAGCGGCAGGGTATTCGAGATGGGCGCGGCGGTAGTCGACCCGCGCTTTCGCAGTCTTGGCCTGGTCCACATGCTGGGAGAGGCACTGGGCGTTCAAGTCCTGGCCCGTGAGGCGTGGGCGCTCTCCCTCACCATCGTCACGACCCACACGCGGACCCAGTCCGCACCTGCTCAGCATGGATTCGTGGCCACGGGCCTTCTTCTCGGCGCCGCGCCTGGGGCCGAGCCAGGCCTGCCGCGCTCGACCCTCCTGCAGGCCTACCTTCCGCTGCGGCGCCTGCCCCGGCCCGTCGCGCTGCCCTCCGATCCCACCTACGAGGAGGCCCTCACCGCGGTCTATGCGCAGCTCGGTCTCGATTTCATCCCACAGAACGCGGGCACCGCATGTGCCGAAATCGGCGATGCCGAAGGCGTCGAGTTGGCTCCGCACCCGGGCGATCGCTCGCCTGCGCTCATCACCATTCGCCGATGGGGCTCGGACGAGCACGATCAACTCATCGACGCCATGCGCAGCGCCGTGGCTACCGATGCTGCCATGGTCTACATCGATCTCGACATGCACACCCTCACCCGCGAGCAACTCGATGACATTCGTGAGTTCCTCAGCTACTACGACTTCTTCGCCTCAGGCCTGATGCTCTACGGCAACTTCGGCCATGATCACATTCGCCTGCAGGCCATGCTCAGCCGAGACCTCGAACTCGATGACATCATCCTGCTGACCGAGTCCGCGCAACTCGTGCGTGCCGTCGTCTTCCGCGATCACAGCCAACTCGCCCAGCGCGTCGACCGGGCCGACTGACCTCTACGCCCGGAAGTGCTCGAACCCTGCTAACTGGTCCACTTCGCGTCCGTCGACGCGCACCC
>CAYYZU010000409.1:0-1663 GCA_964476205.1 uncultured Actinomyces sp.
GCCGCTGTCGAAGGGATAGATGCCCGCGATGCCCTTGATGAGGGTGGACTTGCCGGCGCCGTTGTCGCCAACGAGTGCCGTGACGCGGCCGGCGCGGACGTCAAGGTCGACATCGCGCAGCACGTGGACGGGTCCGAAACTCTTATTGATGCCCCTGAGCGATAGCAGGGGGGCGCTGGTATCGGTCATCGCTCCTCGCAGGGTCGGCGGTGTGCTGCGGGCAGGTGTCGTGCTGCGCGCAAGTGTGGCAGGAAAGCGACGGGGGCGGGCCGGATTCCGACCCGCCCCCGCTGCTTCTTCATGGCGTACGAAGTGAAGTGCTACGGCGTCACGGGGTGATGCCGTACTCCTCGCACTTCTTCTTGAGCTCGTCCGTGGTGCAGACGCGATCGTAGGTGGTGAAGCCGTCCGCGATGACGTCCTTGACGTTCTCGGGGAAGACCGCAACCGGGACGAGCAGGACCGACTTGACCTCGGCGCCCGTCTCGGTGTCCACGACCGTGCCGGTGGCGAGGCCATCGGCGGTGGGGATCTCGCCCTTGGCGAGCGCCACGGCCAGGGCGGCAGCGGCGTCAGCCTCGGCCTTGATGGCCTTGTAGACGGTCATGCACTGGGTGCCGAGCAGCACGCGCTGCAGGCCCTCGTCGGTGGCGTCCTGGCCGGTGACGGGGATCTCGCCGGCAACGCCGTTGCGCTCGAGGACGGCGATGGCTGCGCCACCGAGGCCGTCATTGGCGGAGGCAACGCCGATCAGATCGCCACCGACCTCGGTGTAGATCTGCTCGAAGATGGTGCCGGCCTGGGTGTTGTCCCAGTCGGGCACGGACTGGTCGGCTGCGATGGTGTAGCCGGCGTCCTTGATGACCTTCTCGTAGCCCTCCTTGAAGAGGGTGGCGTTGTTGTCGGTCGGGGAGCCGTTGAGCAGCACCACCGGGCCGGCGTCATTGCCGTTGTTCTGCATGCAGGTCACGAGGCCCTCGCCGATCTTGGTGCCGACGGCGACGTTGTCGAAGGAGACGTAGTACTGAGCGCCGCCACCGAGGGTGAGACGGTCGTAGTCGATCGTCGGGACGCCCTGAGCGTCAGCCTTCGCGATCACCGCGGCAGCCGAGGGGCTGTCGAGGTTGACCAGCATGAGGACGTTGACGCCCGAAGCGAGCATCTGGTCGGCGATGGTGGCGAACTTCGCCTTGTCGCCATTGGCGTTCTGGATGTCGTACTCGACGCCAGCGGCCTGGAAGGCCTGCTCGAGGAACGGACGATCCGCGGTCTCCCAGCGTGCCGAGGAGGCAGCGTCGGGGAGGATCACGCCGACCTTGGCCGCGACGGGCGCGGGTGCGGGCTCAGCGGAGCTGCTCTCCGGAGCGGCGGAGCTGCTCGCGGGGGCGGCGCTGGACGATGCGGCGTCGCCACCGCTGCCGCCACAGGCGGCAAGGAGGAGACCAGCGGCGGCAAGGCCGGCGATGGCTCCGAAAGTGCGCTTGGACATCTGGGTCCTTTCTCAGCAGGGCGACCCTGCATGTGTCGGATACTGCCGTGCGGTTGTGCGCTTCAAGGGTGGTGCGGTCGTGGTGCGGTGCGGTGACCGACTCGGCTAGGCGCCGAGGATCGTGTCGATCACCAACTGGTCCAGCTGCTCATTGCGGTAGCCGCGGCTGGCCAG
>CAYYZU010000410.1:0-1655 GCA_964476205.1 uncultured Actinomyces sp.
ATGCCCTTGGGCACGCGCACCTCAATGCCGTCGACGCTGACCGTCACCAGGTCGGTGGGGGCAACCTCGGTCGGACTCTGGGGAGCGATGGTCATCGCGCGGCCACCTCGCTGAAGACATACGAAGCCGCCGGCGGGAAGGCCTCGTCGACGGGTGTGCGGGTAGCGGCCTCGAACTCGTCACGGAAGTACTTCAACGCCGCGGGGTAGGGAGTCGCGGCCGCATCGCCCAGGGCACAGAACGAACGCCCCGCGATGTTGCCGCACACCTCGACCAGCAGGTCCATGTCGGCGTTGGTGCCATGGCCGTGCTCGAACCGCTCGAGCACTCCGGTGATCCAGAAGGTGCCCTCGCGGCACGGCGTGCACTTGCCACAGGACTCGTGCTTGTAGAACTCCAGCCAGCGGGTGACGGCCTTGACGACGCTCACGGTGCTGTTGAAGACCATGGGCGTGCCGGTGCCGAGCATCGTGCCGGCCTCAGCCATGGCCTCGTAGGTAAGCGGGGTGTCGAGGTGGTCGGCCGTGAGCATCGGGACGGATGAGCCGCCAGGGATCCAGAACTTCACCGTGCCGTCACCCCCGATGACGCCGCCGGCGTAGTCGAGGAGCTCGCGCATGGTGATGCCCAGGGGTGCCTCGTAGATGCCCGGGCGAGCAACATGGCCCGAGACCGCGAAGACCTTGAAGCCCGGAGACTTCTCGGTGCCGAACTGGCGGAACCAGTCCACGCCGTTGTTGATGATCCACGGGACGTTGGTGATGGTCTCGACGTTGTTGACCACGGTCGGCGCGGAATAGAGACCATGCGTCGCCGGGAATGGCGGCTTGAGGCGCGGCTGGCCGCGGTAGCCCTCGAGCGAGTCGAGCAGAGCCGTCTCCTCGCCGCAGATGTAGGCACCCGCACCGGAGTGGACGACGATCCGCAGGCTGAACCCGGACCCGAGGATGTTGTCGCCGAGGAGGCCGGCCTGCTCCGCCTCCCGCACGGCCGTGGCCACGCGACGGATCGCCTGGGGCACCTCGCCGCGGATGTAGATGAAGGCGTGATTTGCCCGGATGGCGTAGGAGGAGATGATCACGCCCTCGATGAGCGCATGCGGGTTGGCCATCATGATCGGGACGTCCTTGCAGGCTCCCGGCTCGGACTCGTCGGCATTGACGACGAGGTAGTGGGGCTTGCCGTCGTTCTGCGGGACGAAGCTCCACTTCAGGCCGGTGGGGAAGCCCGCGCCTCCGCGGCCGCGCAGGCCCGTGTCCTTGACCATGCCGATGACGGCGTCAGGGTCCATGCCGAGCGCCTTGGGAAGCGCGGAGTAGCCCCCGAAGCGGCGGTAGCCCTCGAGCGTGAAGTAGTCCGGCACGTCCCAGTGGGCCGTGATGATCGGGGTCAGCGGTGTCATGCGGGTCCCTCCCCGGGAGCCGGAGCGGTCATGCCGCGCTCACGCGCCACCGTCAGCCCGGCGAGCATGATCGCGTCGGCCTCGCCACCTTCGCCCGCGAGCCCGTCGACGGGAAAGGCGAGGGTGTGCTCGGTCGCTTGGAAGTCGCGGATGACGGGGCCACGCGTGGAGACGACCTCTTCACCGCGCGCGAGCCGGTCGATGACATCGAGGGCGCTTTGCGGGGTCTGGCAGTCCATGCACTCCCAGTCGA
>CAYYZU010000411.1:0-1641 GCA_964476205.1 uncultured Actinomyces sp.
GGGCCACTGTCGCCGTCGCCCACGCGCTTGAAGTCCTGTGCCGGGCGCAGGGGCACGACCGTCACGCCATCCGTCACAGCGAAGAGCGACACCTCAGGTCCATCGAGGTACTCCTCGAGGACAACTTGCGAGCCCGCATCCAGGCATGCGCGCGCGTGCTCGAGCGCCACGGCGCGGTCCCCAGTGACGACCACGCCCTTGCCCGCGGCCAAGCCATCGTCCTTGACGACGTACGGCGATCCGAGATCGTCCAGCGCCGCCTCGACATCGGCGAGAGTGGCGCACACGGCCGGACGCGCGGTGGGCACACCCGCGGCCGCCATGACCTCCTTGGCGAAGGCCTTGCTGCCCTCCAGCCTGGCCGCTTCGGCACTGGGGCCGAAGCACGCGATGCCTCGTGCGCGCACGGCGTCGGCAACTCCCGCAACGAGCGGCGCTTCCGGACCGATGACGACAAGGTCCGCACCAATCGCAGCAGCGAGATCAGCGACCGCATCGCCGTCGAGCGGATCGACGAAGTGCACCTGCGCATCTGCCGCAATGCCGGCATTGCCGGGCGCGACGTGCACCTCGTTCACCTGCGCGTCACGTCGCAGGGCACGCACCAGGGCGTGCTCGCGGGCACCCGAGCCGACGATCAAGGTGATCACAAGCGTGGAGCCTAGTCGTGCCTGGTCGGGGGACCCGTGCACGCGACGTACGATGACCCGGTGATGCGGGTGTGGCACGGGGGGATCCTGGCGGTGTCCGCCACTCTCCTCGCGGGCTGCGGACTCCTGCCCTTCGGCTCGTCGTCGAGCAGCCCATCCGCGAGCCCCACCGAGACCATGCCCTCCGCGGCCTGCGCCACGGGTGATTCGGTTACGCCGCCGGACATCTCCGATTTCACCGTCGACGGCGTGCCCGCAGAGCAGCGCACCGCTCCCCTGGTCGTCCCCTACAACGGCCTCTCGGGGGGCACGCCCGAGCGACCCATGGTGATGCGGCTCGAGGTCGTGACGACGACGAGCGGATCGCCCGTGACATTCCGCGCTACTGGCGGCCTGCTCCTGGAGTCGCTCGTCGAGGACCCCCTCGGCGAGCCCGAGGTGACCGTCTTCAGCGAGAGCGGAGTGGAGCGCTGCACCGCTTCCGTCTATCTCTTTGCCACGGTGGTAGGCGAGGTCAATGTCTACGTCGAGGGGCTCAACTCCACGACGACACTCATCCCAGTCGTCACCGCGCGCGAGGCCGCGCGCGACATCTCACTGTCGGTGACCGAGAGCACCCTCGATGCGGGCGAGAGCTTCGAGGCTCTCGTTGGCGTCACCGATGTCTTCGGAAATCCGATCGAGAACGCCGCTGTCGACCTGTCGCTACCCCCCAAGGGACCGGGCCGCTTCGTCACCGGCGCCAACACGTTCACCGTGCTCACCGACCCCAAGGGGCGGGCCTCCGTGGAGATCCAGACCCGCAAGGGCGGCTCGCTCACGGTGACCGCCAAGGGCGACCTAGCGGCATGCGCGCCCCTGGAGAACCAGTACGAGTGCCCAGCCGAGCGTCCGGTGCCCGGCTTCGAGGCGGCCAGCGGCACGCAAAAGGCCAAGATCCGCGTGGTCGAGCCCAGCGCCGAGGTGACATCGCCCTCCGCGGGCACGGCGT
>CAYYZU010000412.1:0-1629 GCA_964476205.1 uncultured Actinomyces sp.
GATCGACGCGTGCGTCCGGTGGCGCTCTGGCAGTTCGCGATGCTGCACCTGGTGTCGGGTGCGGTCTTCGGCCTCGCCGTCGTGATGGCTGATGCGCGGCTCGGCATCGATCTCGGCGTACCCCCAGTCCTCACGCTCATCGCCACGATGGGTATTGCCGTGTGGTGGGGCACGACGATCGCGCTCCTGCTCGAGGCTCATGAGCGCTTCGTCCGCGATCGTGCTCGCCTGCTCGACGAAGCCGTGCTCGGCCAGCTTGCACTGATCCAGGAGTCGCGCGCGGATGTGCTGCTGGCGGACGAGTCAGCGGTCACGACGACGCTCGCGAGCGCCCGCGAGCGCCTGGAGCCGCACCTCGTCGCGGGCGCGTCCGTGTCGACCTGGCTCGACGCCGCCCAGGCGCTGCGTGCGACCGCCGATGAGACCGTCCGCCCGCTCAGCCACGCCCTGTGGCGCGAGGCGTCCGAGCGCTATCCGGAGCCGCGCGTCTCCAACGTGCTCGCACTCCTGGTGCGCCAACCGGCCTTCCTGCCTCTGCCCGCCGCCTCCGTCATCGTCATCGGCTACCTCGGTGCGACATCCCAGGAGTACGGCGCCCTCCTCGGACCCCTGCTCCCCCTGGCCCTGGGCCTCATCTCCTGGGCCATCCTCGTCGGGGGCAACGTCGTCATGTCCCGCGTGCCTCGCCTGAGGCACGCGACCTACCTTGCCAGCGTCGTGGGCGTGCAGGCGGCCGCACTGCTGCTCGCCTACGGCCCCGCGCGGGCCGACGGATCGCTCCTCCCGCCAAGTCTCGTCGCAGGCTCCATCATGGGCACCCTCATCGCGGTGCTGCTCACGTCGATCGTCGCGTCACTGGACGCAGCGCGCGCGCAGGTGATTCGACAGTTGCAGTCCGCCGTCAATCAGGAGCGCATCGCGCAGGCGGCTCGCACGCGAGCACGCGCACTTGCCCTGCGTGAGGCGGCGAAGGAACTCCACGGCACGGTGCAAACCCGGCTCATCGCGTGTGCGAGCGCCATCGAACTCGCGGCCGCGGCCGGCGACGTCTCGGCGTACGAGCAGGCCCTGGGCGAGGGGATCGGCATCCTCGCGGGGGCGCAAGAACCTGCGCACGGCACGGTCGCGGCCCGGCTCGACGCACTCGCCTCCTCCTGGGGTGCCCTGTGCGACATCAGCATCACGATGGATCCCCTCCTCGTCGTGGACGTCCCCGGGGATGTCGTGCGCGTGGTGGAGGAGGCGATCGGCAACGCGTATCGCCACGGCGAGGCGTCCCGGATCGTCGTCGACATTGCACCCGTGGACGGCGACATCCGAGTGACCGTCGTCGACAATGGCCGAGGTCCGGGCGGCGGATCGCCTGGACTCGGATCGGACCTGCTGGCGCGCGCAACCGGTGGCCGCCATGAGTTGGCACCGGGCGCCGCAGGAGGCTCCGTGCTCACCGCCGTGCTCACCGCCGCGCCGCATACCCCGGCCTGACGGCGCAGGCCCGACCGCGGAAGCCGGACCGCCTGCGCCTGGGTACCCTGTCGGGAGTGCGACGGCGGGTGAGGGACCTGCGGCACGCCAGCGAGCCGGAGGGCTCGTGCGATGAGGGAGGGCCAGCGTGCCGGAGTCCAAGGG
>CAYYZU010000413.1:0-1624 GCA_964476205.1 uncultured Actinomyces sp.
GCAGAGTTCGCACGCTCCACGGATCCGGGCATCAACGGCTATCCGCAGGCAAACTTCTTCGACCAGCCCGACCTCGAGCGGATCCTCCGCGATGCCTTGGCGGCGTACCCGCAGATCGAGCTCCGCACCGCGGCCGAGCTCGTCTCACTCGAACAGGACGGCGTCGAGGTGCGCGTGCTCGTGCGCGATCTGGTGACCTATGCCGAGGAATGGGTCAGCGCGCCGGCACTGCTGGGATGCGATGGTGCCAACAGCACGGTGCGTGAGCTCATCGGCTCGAAGATCGAGAGCCTCGGCTACGACGAGACGTGGTGCGTGGTCGACGCTCGGAGCGATGCGCAGTTGCCGGTATGGCCGGGGATGTACCAGGTATGCGACCCGGCACGGGCCACGACGTTCGGTCAGATCGGCCCGGATCGCTACCGCTGGGAATTCCACCTTGCCGAGGGCGAGCAAGCATCGGACATCCTCAAGGAGTCGACCCTACGGTCGCTCGTGGCACCCGTGATCGGTGACGTCCCCTTCGAGTCGCTGGACTTCATCCGCAGCGCTCAGTACACGTTCCGTGCGCAGGTCACTGACCGCTGGCAATCGGGCCGCGTGTTCCTCCTCGGCGATGCCGCGCATCTCACACCACCCTTCGTCGGCCAGGGCCTGTGCGCGGGAATCCGCGACGCGCTCAACCTCGCCTGGAAGCTCGACTTCGTCATTCAGCGCGGCGCCCCCGAGGAGCTCTTCGAGACCTATCAGGCTGAGCGCAAGCCTCACGCTAAGAAGTTCATCCGCCTCGCGATGCTCGTCGGCTGGGCGATGACAGGAGGCCAGGATCGCGCGGCTGCGGTGCGCAAGGGCACGCTTGCCGTCGCGACGCGCATCCCGGGCTTCTCCAAGGCCGTGGTCAGCCAGGCAGCACCGCCCGTGACCGGGACACCCCTGGTACGGCGACCCCGCATGGGCAGGTCGGTCGCCGGAGCGCTCATGCCGCAACCGTGGGTCATGCACGAGGGTCGACGTACTCGACTCGATGACATGCTCGGCACCGACTTCGCGGTCATCGTGCGCGGAGTGCCCGCCTGGGAGGAGCGCTACCTGGCCGAACGCCTAGGCGCGCGGCTCGTGAGCGTGACGGCGCCAGGCACTGACGCCGCGATTGATGGCGCGGTCGTGGTCGAGGACGGTGACGGCGTGCTCATCCGGTGGATGGGGCGCCGCGGGATCGACACCGTGATCGTGCGCCCTGACCGCATCGTGCTGGATGCGCTCTCACGCGGCGATCTTCGACATGGTGGGCTCGAGCGAGATGCGGGATGGCTACGACTGGTCGAACCGCGCCGGCTTGTCGCCGCGCGCTGACGTCAGTCGACCCAGCCGAGGCGCTTGGCGAGAGCCTCGCGCTTGTTCTCGAATCGATCGGCTTGCACGCGCAGCCCCTCGAGGAAGTCGGCGAGCTCCTGGCGAGCGATCTCGCCGTCGGGCCCGAGGTCGTTGCGCTCGAAGACGTTCCAATGGCGCAGCACCGGCATCACGACTTCTTCGAGGTGCTGCTTGAGGTCGTAGATCCCGGCGACGGCGATCTCCATGGCCTTGCGCGTGAAGCCCTCGATGCTGTGGCCCGGCATCGCGA
>CAYYZU010000414.1:0-1606 GCA_964476205.1 uncultured Actinomyces sp.
TCCTCAACCCGGGCGAGGCGGCGATCCTCGCGACGGGTCGGATCGTCGAGCGGCCCTGGGCCGTCGACGGCGCGCTCGCGGTGCGACCGGTGATGCAGTTGTCACTCGCCTTCGACCACCGTGTCGTCGACGGTGCGTCGGGCTCGGCCTTCCTCGCCGATGTGGCGGCGTACCTGCACCAGCCACCGCTGTGATCCGCGACTAGCCTGAGGGCATGCGCCTCGCCCCCCGAATCGTCATCGCTGCCCTGGCCACTGCGCTCGTCGCTGCTGCGGCTCCCGCGGCAGCACTCTCGCCGGTGCCCGCCCAGGAGCTGGTCGTCAAGGTCGCGATCGATGAGCGTCGCGTCGTGCCCATCGGTATCGACCGCGGAGCCGACTGGGGTGACGTCCTCCTCGAGTCCGGCACGGCCACGGCGAAGGGGCTGGGCAAGGGCACGTATCTGCGACGCGGTATCGCGTTTGGCAGTCAGCGTCTCGGCACCCAGGACACCTTCCAGATCTCCTTCCCGCAGGGCAACCTCGTCTTCCAGGCACCGGGCTTCTGGTACGGCCCCAGCGAGGCCGCGCTGCTCGGTGGCACGGGCCGATTCGTCGGCGCGCGCGGCAGCGCGGCGGTGACGGTGGACGGAGGAACGCAGCAGTGGACCATCACGATCCTGCCGAATCGTGGAGTGGATCCGACGGCCACGACGGTGCGTGAGTATCCGCGCAAGTTGGTCTCCACCTCGCGTATCCCGCTCGCGCCCGAAGGATCCACAGTCGGCAACCTCACGCAGACGATGGGCACGCTTATCGGCGATGACTCCTCGACGGCCGCCGACTACTCGGCCATCTCCACCGTGGTGCAGGACATGCCGGACAATCGCGAGCGACGCATCGTGCAGGCGATGTTCGAGTTCGGCGACGGCAGCGTCATGGTCAACGCCATCATCGTGGCGCAGCGCAGCGCGCTGCCCACCACGCCGGTGGCCTACGCCATCTCGGGTGGCACGGGCGCCTACGCCGGAGCAGCGGGAATCGCCGAGTACGTGCCGGGCAACGGCGTCGTCGCGGATCGCTGGCGCTTCACGTTCTTCGGACGGACGGACAAGGCCACTCCCGTGTCGATCAAGCCCGCCACGCAGGTGGAGGCCCGCTTCACGCAGGTCAATGCCTCCGGGACCGCGAAGGGCGGCATCGGCGACCTCGTGCTCGCGGGCGGATGGTGGCGCTCCGGCAAGGCCGAGCGCGACCACTGGGCCGTGGCTGCCGAGGTGGTCGACATCGAGGCGGGTCGTGACAGCGTGCGCCGCACACTTCTCGCCACGCTGCAGTACTCCCAGGGCACCGACCGCTTCCTCGTCCTCGGCCTCTCACGCACCGGCACGACCGGAGGACCGGCCGCGCCGGTGGAGCGCGCGGTGATCGGCGGTGTCGGTGCCTACGCCGGCGCCTCGGGCACGGTGACGATGACGCCTACGAAGCTTCGACAGTGGCGGACGACCTTCGACGTCACCCGCTAGCCGCAGGCAGATCTGGACTAGCCTCCAGGCATGGCCGCACCACTCTCGGAAGACGCGACGTTCGATGAACTCTTCGCCGCGTGGCAATTAGCATCCGCCGAC
>CAYYZU010000415.1:0-1599 GCA_964476205.1 uncultured Actinomyces sp.
TAGAGGAACTGCGTCATCGATACGCCGATGACGCCGTAGGCAACGAGGAGCTTCCACTCGTCGCGACGGATCTGCAGGGCACGGGGCCGCGTGATCGCGACGACGACGAACAGGATGGCGAAGGCACCCATCGCGCGCGTCTCCGACAGCGTCACCGCGGAGACGCCGCTGAGGAGGATCGACTTGACCACCGTGCCGTTGAGGGCGAAGAGAATGGTGCCCGTGAGTAGCAGGACGTAGCCGAGGGCGACGCGCTGACCGCCATGCGCGGCAAGGGAATCCGGCAGGTGCGGCTGAGCCGACCTGTCTCGTGAACGTGACCTCACGCGTCCATCGCCCCCATGGCCGCACGGTAGACCTCCACGGTGCGCCGCGCGATGGCGTCCCACCCGAAGTCGGCGATGGCGCGCTCCCGGCCCGCGCGTCCCATGGCCCGTGCCCGATCCGGATCGGCTACAAGGGCATTGATCGCCACGGCCAGGCCGGTCTCGAGCGCACGCGGATCCTCTGAGTCGTAGGGCACGAGCAGTCCCGTGACGCCGTCGACGACTACCTCGGGGATTCCGCCCACAGCGCTCGCCACCACCGGCGCCTCGCAGGCCATCGCCTCGAGATTGACGATGCCGAGCGGCTCGTAGACGGAGGGGCACGCGAAGACGCGGGCATGCGTGAGCAGCTGGCGCACGTCGTCCAGCGATGCCTGCTCCTCGATCCAGATCACGGAGTCCGCGCCGCGCTCCTCGCGCAGCAACGCGACAGCGCGCGCGACCTCCTCGCCGATCTCGGGAGTATCGGGGGAGCTCGCGCACAGGACCAGCACCGTGCCCGGATCGAGCTGCCGCGCCGCGGCGAGCAAGTGCGGCAGTCCCTTCTGCCGCGTGATGCGCCCGACGAAGAGCACATACGGCCGGTCGAGAGGCACGCCGTGACGTTCGAGGGCGTCCACCGAGGAGTCGGGCTGATAGGCATCCGTGTCGATGCCGTTGTGCACGACATGCACGCGAGCAGGATCCACCTGCGGGTACGCCGCCAGGATGTCCCGGCGCATGCCGGCGCTCACCGCGATGATCGCCTGGGCATGGGCATACGACGTCGCCTCGACCCAGGAGCTCACGCGGTAGCCACCACCGAGCTGCTCGATCTTCCACGGCCGGAGCGGCTCGAGGGAGTGCGCCGTGATGACGTGGGGGACGCCGTGGAGCAACCCGCCCACGTGCCCGGCGAGATTGGCGTACCAGGTGTGCGAGTGGAGGAGATCGACTCCGGCGGTGTCGCGCACCATCTCCAGGTCGACTCCGAGTGTCTGCAGGGCGGCGTTCGCTCCGGTGAGCTCCGCGGGCACCGCGTGGGCCTCAGCATCCGGCCGGGGCTCACCAAAGCAGTGCACGTCGACATCGACGAGCGGGCGCAGGTGAGCGGCGAGTTCGCGCACGTGGACGCCCGCGCCCCCGTAGATGTCGGGGGGCCACTCACGGGTGAGGATGCCTACCTTCACGAGTGCAGCGTAGGGCCTGCGGTGGGGGACCCCGAGGTCTAGGCTGGCGAGCGTGGAAGCAGGCCCGCACGTCCTGGGAATCGTGCTCGCGGGAGGCGCGGGCA
>CAYYZU010000416.1:0-1597 GCA_964476205.1 uncultured Actinomyces sp.
AGGAAGGGCAGCACCACCGCGGGCGCACGCCAGAGGATGTCCCCGCGAGACAGGCGTCGCTCGATCGCCTCGGTGCCGAAACCGTCGGCCTCGAGGTCGGCGCGCCACCTCTCCCGCATCGCCGAGAGGAGTGCTTCGCGCCGCTCGTCGAGGACGACGAAGCGCCACGGAGTCGTGTGGTGCGGCGCGGGCGCGGTGATGGCCATTCCGATGGCATGCGTCAGCGCCTGCGCGTCGACAGACTCATCCGTGAAGTGACGCACCGTGCGACGAGACGCCACGGCATCGCGCGCACCCTCGCGCCGCGCTTCCACCGTGCCCAGCGGAAAGAGATCCTCCTCGAGTGGGCGCACGCCTGACACGGCACCGGGACCGTCGTCGACCGTGACACGGTCCCCGAGTCCTCGGACGAGCGCGACCGGCACTCCCCCCGACTTGCCCTTGACGAGATCGGCGGCCGACGCGATCTCGTCCGCTACGGCGATGACGGTGGCCTCCATCGCTCGACCCTGGGCATCGGGCAGGCCGCGCAGATCGTCGAGCACGGTGACCCCGGCCACTCCGATGGCGCAGTCGGTGAGCCCGTCGCGCCAGGGCCGCCCCAGCGTGTCGGTGACGATGACGCCGACGCAGACCCCGGTGATCTCGTGCAGCCGCTGTCGCAGTGCCCGCGCCGATGCGTCCGGATCGCGGGGGAGGAGGAGCACGTGCCCGGCCGGGGCGTTGCTCGCGTCGATTCCTGCCGCGGCGAGGACGAGCCCGTGGTGCGTGCGCACGATTCGGGTGATGCCCCTCGGTGTCTCCTTGGTCGCGACCACCGTCACCGTCTCGGCCTCGAGCGCGTCCTCGCGCTCGGACTCGGGGACCACGCGCCCCTCGGACTTGCTCACGATCTTGCTCGTGATGACCACGATGTCGCCCGCGCGCAGCCCTGCGGTGCCGTCAGGCCACGTCGCTGCCGCCATCGCATCGGCGAGGGTCGCGGCGAGGTCGTTGCCCGCCGCGATCTCGCCGATCCCGTGGACCCCGACGACCTGGAGGTTCATGCCTGCGATCGCAGGCTCGCGGCGAGTTCCAGCGCGGCCTGCGCGATGTCTGCGGTGGCCTGAGGATCGGTCATGAGCAACGGCCGTGACTCGCAGGTGATGCCCAGCGACTGCACCGCGGGCACGCTTGTGGCATCGGCGGTGTCGACGAGCCAGCCGTCGAGGATCCCGTCGGCGGGGGCGCCCGCCGGGATCAGCGCGCGACGCGGGCCGTAGTGGCGCGCGACCGCGGCGGCATCGGTCTGCACGCCGATCGCGGAGAGACAGGCATCGGCCATGCCCCGCACGGGGCGGCCGCCGACGATCGGCGATATGCCCACCACGGGTGCCTCGGTGCGCTGGACCGCCTCGCGGATGCCGGGGACCTGGAGGATCGTGCCCACGGAGACGACGGGATTGGACGGCGGCAGGATCACGACGTCGGCGGATTCGATGGCCTCGACGACTCCCGGCCCAGGCTTCGCGTCATCGACGCCGACGAGCACGATGGCGTGCGCGGGCAACTCGGCGCGGTAGCGCACCCACCACTCCTGGAAGTGGATCGCGCGGCG
>CAYYZU010000417.1:0-1591 GCA_964476205.1 uncultured Actinomyces sp.
TTGGCATCGAGGTCGTCTACCAGGACCTCGCGCTGTGCGACAACCTCGACGTCGTGCACAACATGTTCCTCGGGCGCGAGGTGAAGTCGGGTGTGACTCTCAATGAGACGGCCATGGAGAAGCGCGCGGCGGAGACTCTCCAGGGCCTGTCGGTGCGGACCCTCAAGTCCCTGCGTCAGCAGGTCTCCAGCCTCTCCGGAGGTCAGCGGCAGACCGTCGCGATTGCGCGCGCGGTGCTGTGGAACTCCAAGCTCGTCATCCTCGATGAGCCGACTGCGGCCCTGGGCGTAGCCCAGACGGAGCAGGTCCTCAATCTCGTCCGGCGCCTTGCCGACAACGGCCTCGGCGTCATCCTCATCTCTCACAACATGAACGACGTCCAGGCCGTCGCCGACGACATCGCGTGCCTCTACCTCGGTCGCATGGCCGCGCAGGTGGAGAAGTCGACGGTGTCGTCGCAGCAGGTCGTCGAACTCATCACCACGGGTAGGTCCGGCGACATCGGCCTCCAGCCCGAGGTCGTCATGGGAGGTGTGGCATGAGCACTCAGACCACGGACGTCGACATCCCCGCAGCCGGAGACACCGGAGGCATCGGTCAGGCGGTCCGCGACTACTGGGCCCGCGTGCGCGGCGGCGACATCGGTTCACTGCCCGCCGTACTCGGCCTCATCGCCCTCGTCATCCTCTTTGGCGCCCTCGAGGGATCGACCTTCCTCTCCATCTTCAATTTCGCCAACCTGATCAACCAGAGCGCCGCCATCATCGTGCTCGCGATGGGCCTGGTCTTCGTGCTGCTCCTCGGCGAGATCGACCTCTCCGCTGGCTTCGCGGCCGGCACCGCAGCGGCGATCCTCGCCGTGGCACTCAATAGCTGGGGCCTGGCCTGGCCGCTCGCCCTGCTGGCGGCCCTGCTCACCGGCGTGGTCATCGGTCTCACCATCGGCTTGCTCGTCGCGCGCCTGGGCATCCCCAGCTTCGTCGTCACGCTTGCGATGTTCCTCGCGCTCCAGGGCGCGATGCTCCTCATCATCGGCGAGGGCGGCACGATTCCGATCCGCAGCGAGGCGATCCTCGTCGTGATGAACGGCAACATGCCCGTGTGGGCCGGCTGGCTGCTTGCGGTCCTCGTCGTGGGCGGGTTTGCACTGTCGACGCTGCTCGCCATCCGGCGCCGTCGCAAGGCGGGCCTTCCCGCCGAGGCGATGAGCGTGTGGGCGGTCAAGGTCATCTCCCTGGGCGTGCTCATCTTCGTCGCGACGTACCTGCTCAACCAGGAGCGCCAGCTGCCGTCGGCCAAGGTCACCATCCAGGGCGTGCCCTGGGTCGTGGTCGTCATCCTCGTGCTGCTCGTCGGACTGACGTTCATCCTGCAGCGCACGGGATTCGGCCGGCATGTCTACGCGGTGGGCGGCAATCGTGAGGCAGCGCGACGCGCGGGCATCAACGTCAAGGGCCTGATGATCACCTGCTTCATCTTCTGTTCCACCCTGGCTGCCGTGGCCGGCGTACTGCTCGCCTCTCGTGACAACTCTGTGTCGCCGACCACCGGTGGTGCGCAGACACTGCTCTTCGCTGTGGGGGCCGCGGTC
>CAYYZU010000418.1:0-1572 GCA_964476205.1 uncultured Actinomyces sp.
GCGTGGCACATGTCGCCATCGGAGATCCCGTGCTTGCGCGCACTGTCGCGGACAACGAACCAGCCATGACCCTTAATGTAGTACATAAATCCCGAGGGATCTAGTCCACGATCTGGGTGCGCGAGACCTCACCCGTGGCGGTCAGGGTGTCGTCGGCGAGCATGACGGTCGCGCGCATCGGAGCCGTCCGTGCGATCGACAAGACCTCGCCGTCCGGGCCCTGCGTGAGAGTCGTGCGCTTCACCAGCGGGCCGGCCTTGCGGGCGACGACCTCGAGGGTGAGCGTTGCGGGCCGCTCATTGACGACCGTGCCGTCGACGATGCGCTGGACGGTGACGGCGATCGCGGAGCGCATGAGGGCGGCACTCGTGAGGCTCCCGGAGATGCGCGCCATGCCCGGGACGCTCGCCGTGGAATCGAGCACCAGGCGCGTCGTCATGCAGCCGGTGAGGTCGCACGCCGAGCGGGAGAGGTCCAGCTCCAGGGGCAGCGGGCGCAGCGCGCGTGACTGGCCACCGGGCGAGTGCAGGCCGAAGCCGATGCGACCGGACCACGACCCGCTCACCTCGAGGGCCACGGTGGTGCGGACCTCGGGCAGGTCGGGGCCAGGCTTCACGGCGAGGGCGGTCGCGGGGGCGAGCAAGCCGGCGCCGAGGACGGCGGCGGAGAGGGCGAGGAGCGGCGTACGCATGGGGACCTCCAGGAAAGCGGGAATCGGACCCGGCGGACGCTAGGCAGCGAGAGCCCTACGCCGACCCCCTCATGGGGCCCCTGTGGACGAGGGGGCGTGAGATGCCCTGGGGACGGCCCCGGTGCTACCCTCAGCGTGATGTCCGCGCAGCGCCTCCTCCTTGGTCGCCGCGACGAGGCCTAGGGGCTCCCACTAGGGGCCCACGCCGGCCCCCTCGTCGCGGAGTCTCTGCACGCCGGTCCTCCCCCGCCCCTGACAGGAGACCGAAGGACATGAGCACCGACATCCACGATCAGCGCAATCCCCAGCAGCCGTCACCCATGGCGTGGCAGCGCTACGCCGCCTACCGCCCCGTCGACCTGCCCGACCGCACCTGGCCCGCCCAGGTGATCACGCAGGCACCGCGCTGGTGCGCCGTCGACCTGCGCGACGGCAACCAGGCCCTCATCGACCCCATGTCGCCCGCCCGCAAGAAGCGGATGTTCGAGCTGCTCGTGCAGATGGGCTTCAAGGAGATCGAGGTCGGCTTCCCGTCGGCGTCGCAGACGGACTTCGACTTCGTGCGCCAGCTCATCGAGGAAGACCTCATCCCTGACGATGTCGTCATCCAGGTGCTGACCCAGTCGCGCGAGCACCTCATCGAGCGGACCTTCGAGGCGATCCGCGGCGCCAAGCAGGCGATCGTGCATCTCTACAACTCCACGTCGACCCTGCAGCGTCGCGTGGTCTTCGGCCTCGACAAGGACGGCATCAAGGACATCGCCGTCCACGGCGCCCAACTGTGCAAGAAGTACGCCGAGCAGATCGCCGACGAGACCGAGGTCTACTTCGAGTACTCCCCCGAGTCCTACACCGGCACCGAGCTGGAGTTCGCCGTCGAG
>CAYYZU010000419.1:0-1570 GCA_964476205.1 uncultured Actinomyces sp.
TACGTCGCTGACGACGCCACGCTCGACCGACTCGAGGGCGAGGGCCTGGTCATCGCGCGCTACCTCGAGGTCAACCCCAACGGCAGCCTGCGCGACATCGCGGGCATCTCCAATTCGGCCGGCACGATCGTCGGCCTCATGCCCCATCCGGAGCACGCGGTCGAGTCCCTCACCGGTCCCTCCACCGACGGCCTCGGCTTCTTCGTCTCCGCCGTCCGCAGCCTGGTGTCGTCATGAGCCTCGACACCGTCGCCCGCGCCGCCGAGACGCCCGAGGTCGAGCAGCCCTACGCCGACCTCGGTCTTAAGCCCGACGAATACGCGCGCATCCGCGAGATCCTCGGCCGCAGGCCGACCTCCAGCGAGCTCGCGATGTACTCCGTCATGTGGAGCGAGCACTGCTCCTACAAGTCCTCCAAGGTGCACCTGCGCCAGTTCGGCGACAAGCAGCCCGAGGGCGGCTGGCCCCAACTCATGGTCGGCATCGGCGAGAACGCCGGCGTCGTCGATGTCGGCGACGGGTGGGCCGTGACCTTCAAGGTCGAGTCGCACAACCATCCGTCGTACGTCGAGCCCTACCAGGGCGCGGCCACCGGTGTCGGAGGCATCGTCCGCGACATCCTCTCCATGGGAGCGCGTCCGCTCGCCGTGATGGATCCGCTGCGCTTCGGCCCCGCGGACGCCCCCGACACCAAGCGCGTGCTGCCGGGGATCGTCTCGGGCATCGGCGGCTATGGCAACTGCCTGGGCCTGCCCAATATCGGCGGCGAGGTCGTCTTCGACGCGACGTACGCCGGCAACCCGCTCGTTAGCGCCCTGTGCATCGGCGCGATGAAGCACGAGCACATCCACCTCGCCTCGGCCAAGGGAGTGGGCAACCTGGTTGTGCTCTACGGCGCGCGCACCGGAGGCGACGGCATCGGGGGCGTCTCGGTGCTCGCGAGCGAGACCTTCGACGCGGATGGTCCTGCCAAGCGCCCGAGCGTGCAGGTGGGTGATCCCTTCATGGAGAAACTGCTCATCGAGTGCACGCTCGAGGTGCTCGGTGCCGGCCTGGTCGAAGGCATCCAGGACCTCGGCGGCGCGGGCATCTCCTGCGCGACGAGCGAGCTCGCGTCCAACGGCGAGGGCGGCATGCACGTGCACCTCGACCGCGTCCTGCTGCGCGATCCTTCGCTGTCGCCCGAAGAGATCCTCATGAGCGAGTCGCAGGAGCGCATGTGCGCCATCGTGACCCCGGCGAATGTCGATGCCTTCCTGGACATCTGCCGCAAGTGGGAGGTCGAGGCCGTCGTCATCGGCGAGGTCACCGACAGCGGTCGACTCACGATCGACTGGCACGGCGAGCGTGTCGTCGATGTCCCGCCGCGCACCGTCGCGCACGAGGGCCCGGTCTACTCGCGTCCCCTGGAGCGTCCGGCCGAACTCGATGCTCTGCAGGCAGACGACGCTCGCGCCCTTGCGCGCCCGCAGACGCCCGAGGAGATCCGCGCCACCTGGTTGCAGATGACCGCATCGCCCAACCTCGCGTCGAAGAAGTGGGTGACGAGCCAGTACGACCGCTATGTGCT
>CAYYZU010000420.1:0-1564 GCA_964476205.1 uncultured Actinomyces sp.
CCCGGTCGATGTGCAGCCGCGACCGGGCGATGCAGGCCTGCGCGTCCAGGGCCAGAGCTGGGACATGCTGCTCGACGGCATCGACCGCAACGGACAGCCGCTCGGCGTCAACTCCCAGGGCGCTCTCGTGATCGACACCGGCAGCGGAGTGCGTATGGGCGGCTCCGGCTTCCAGCCTGGCTCACAGATCGGGTTCTTCCTCGACCCACCGGTCGCGCAGTCGACGGGCACGGCGTACCTGTCGACATCCAGGACGACATCTACGACGACAAACCTCGGGACGCTCACGATCAGCGCCGACGGTCGATACAGCGCCGTCATCGAGTTGCCCGACACCATCGCGCCGGGCTCGCACGTGCTGCAGGCCGTGGGCGTCGGCACATCAGGTGAGCGGCGCGTCCTCAGCCTGGGCGTTGTCGTGGACGCGTGGATCGATCTGAAGCGCGGCAAGCGCACACCGTCAGGGCGCTTCGATGTCGTCCGGGCCACGGGCACGACCGGCGGCCTCCCCGCCGGCGCCGTCCTGACCCCGTGGGTGCGCTCCCCCGGTCAGGACACGTTCCGCCGGGGCAGCGCCTCGATCACCGTGCGCCCTGACGGCACGTTCGCGTGGACCCGCAAGGTCCAGAAGGCCAAGGGCCTCGCCGCCTACGTGTCCTATGCCGGGACCGATTCCGACCGGGTCTACTGGGCAAGACTGAGGTAGGTCGGCGCGGCCACGACTACGCTCGCCCCATGGCCCTCAAGCGCCCGGACTGGATCTCCCGCTGGTCCACCGACACCGCCGCGCAGGCGGGGGTCATCGGCGCGGCCTGGAGCGTCGCCGGCTCGCTCGCCCGCGGCCTGCTCCCGCGCTCCCCGATCGACCAGGCCGTCGCCACCGGCGTGACCGCCGCGATCCACTACGAGCTCACCGCCACCGCCTGGTCCTCACTCGAAGCCATCGCCTCGATCCCCGGCACGCGGCCCGGCACCACCGCGCGCGTCATCGTCGCCTCGGGCGCGATCGTCGGCGGTTACGCCACCGCATTCGCCACCGCCAAGGCTGCGCCCCACAATCCCGCCGCTGCCGCCGCCTACGCCGCGGGTCGCCAGATCGCCTTCGCC
Source organism: uncultured Actinomyces sp. (assembly GCA_964476205.1). GTDB lineage: Bacteria > Actinomycetota > Actinomycetes > S36-B12 > S36-B12 > Mxb001. The sequence continues at coordinate 1,108 of CAYYZU010000420.1, forward strand.
GGCATCTCCGGTGGTGCCGCGTCACTGTGGGACGAGGTGCTCCACAAGCGCCTGCATCTCAAGCCTGGACTCGACACCACCCTGGTGCCCAACCTGCTCACCGGCACGGCGATCGCGGCGGGCAATGTCTATTTCGCGGTACGCCGCGCGCACAAGTACGGCAACGCCAATCCCGACAACCACCGCATCGAGGGTGCCAACATCCGCTCGATCCTCACCGCCACGGGCGTCGGCGTCGCGAGCTTCGTCGGCCTCGGCACCCTCGTCGTCGGCGAGCAGATCGCCGCCCACGGCCTGCAACGCCTCATGCGCGCAGCCATCCGGCGCGACCCGGGAGCCGCGGGCGGATTCATCGCCCACGCCGCCCTGCTCGGGGCCATGGGCCTCGCCGGTGCCTATGCGCTGCGCAAGATCACGAATCGCCTCGAGCACAAGGACGACATCATCGAGCCGGCCT
>CAYYZU010000421.1:0-1560 GCA_964476205.1 uncultured Actinomyces sp.
CCTCAGAGGTGTAAGACTTGTCGGGATCACCAGCGATCTCTTGGATGAAAGCCTTCGTTGGTCCGGCCGCCTGGTGGCATGGCTGGTCGTACGCCGACGCTGCCTCGGGTGATCGCACGCAGCTCGATCGCTTCGCTGGCGCGGTCGTGGCTGGCCATGCCATCGAGTGCGGCGCGCAGGTCACCGGGGGCAACTACTCGTTCTTCTCCGCACTCCCCGGCATCGAGCACGTCGGCTTCCCGATCGCCGAGGTCGCCGACGATGGCTCGAGCGTGATCACCAAGCACCCGGGCACGGGAGGGGCTGTCACCGTCGGCACCGTCACGGCCCAGTTGCTCTACGAGGTGGGTGGAGCGGCGTACGCCAATCCGGATGCCACGGCCCGCTTCGACTCCCTCACGCTTGCGCAGGAGGGTGCGGATCGCGTGCGCATCAGCGGGGTCGCTGGTGAGACGCCGCCGGAGCGGCTGAAGGTCGCCGCCAACTACCTCGGTGGCTTCCGCAACTCCATGACGCTCGTCGTCACCGGACTCGATGCCGAGGCCAAGGCGGATCTCGCCCTGCGCACGATCACGGGACTGTCGCTTCTCGAGGCGCTGGAGCCCGGCATGTCCGCGACGACGCGCGCGAGTCGCTCGAGTCTCGCGGTGCGCGAGCTTGACGTCGACTGGGCGCCCGCGACGGTCGAGGATCCTGCGTCGACCACCGATGCGCAGTCGCTCCTGCGACTCACCGTGCGCGACATGGACCCCAAGGCAGTCGGCAAGCCCTTCACCACCGCGGTCGTCGAGTCCGCGCTCGCGTCGTACCCCGGCATGTTCCCCACCGCACCTCCCGTCGAGGGGACGCCCTACGGCGTCTACTGGCCGACGACCGTCGATCGCAGTGCGGCTCGACCCGTGGTCACCGTCGACGGGGCAGCGGTCGATGTGCGCCCGCACCTGCTCGCCGAGTTCCCCGTCGTGTGGGAGCCGCCCGTGCGGCATGGTCATCTCCACGACGGTGGCGAGACCGTGCGCGTGCCGCTCGGGCGGATCGCGGGGGCACGAAGTGGTGACAAGGGCGGCGCGGCCAATGTCGGGGTCTGGATCCCGGCGGGCGTGCCCGATCGTGACGCGGCGTACGCGTGGCTCGTCGAGCTGCTCACCCCCGATCACGTGCGCGAGTTGCTCCCCGAGGCAGCCCTCCTCGGGATCGATGTGCATCCCCTGCCCAATCTCCACGCGGTGAACATCGTCATCCACGGCCTGCTCGGCCGCGGCGTCGCGGAGAATGCCCGCAGCGATCCGCAGGCCAAGGGACTCGGCGAGCACCTGCGCGCGCGACTCGTCGACATCCCCGCGCATCTCCTGCCCGAGCCCGGGACGGACCTGTCGTGAGCGCCGTCCCGCTCACCGATCGCGGCCGTCGCACGCGCGAGGCTCTCGTCGTTGCTGCGCGCCGCGTCTTTGAGGAGCGTGGCTACGACGGCACGCGCATGGGCGACATCGCGGAGGCCGCTGGTGTCAGCCATGGCACCGTGTACACCTGGTTTGCCACCAAGGACGCCGTGCTCATGGC
>CAYYZU010000422.1:0-1557 GCA_964476205.1 uncultured Actinomyces sp.
TCGAGACCGTCGACTGGAAGTTCCCGGTCACCGTCTTCGAGTGCGTGCTCATGGCTCGCACCGAGCACCGGTTCTGGCCGTGGCCCTCCGCCCAGGAGCGCAAGGCCGTTGCGGCCGTGCTCGAGCGCCTCGGCATCGGCGATCTCGCCGATCGGCACATCCGGGAACTCTCCGGCGGCCAGCAGCAGCGCATGTTCCTTGCCCGCGCCCTACTCCGCGAGCCGCAGGTCCTGCTCCTCGACGAGCCGACGAGCGGCGTCGACATCAACACCAGGCACGACGTACTCCACCTGCTCGGTGATCTCCATGACGACGGCATGGCCATCGTCCTCACGACCCACGACCTCAACGGCATGGCCACGCACCTGCCGCACCTCGTCTGCGTCAACGGCCACATCGTCGCCGAGGGGTCCCCACGCGACGTCATCGTGCCGCGGGTACTAGAGGAGACCTTCGGGGCGCGCCTGGAGGTGCTCGAGCACCTGGGCATGCCGATCGTCGTCGACACGTCGCATCCGATGCGGGAGCCGATCTAACGATGCGGGAGCTGATCTGACATGGAAACCCTCATCGAGCCACTCAGCTTCGCCTTCTTTCAGAAGGGCTTGCTTGTTGCAACCCTCTCGGGCGCGCTGCTCGGCTTCGTCGGCGTCTACATCGTGCTGCGCGGCATGAGCTACATCGGACACGGCCTGTCGCATGCGATCTTCGGTGGGTACGCCGCAATGCAGCTCTTCGCGGCGCAGTTCTACGTCCTCGGTGCCGGCCTGTGGGGCATCGCCTCGGCCATCGCCATCACGTCGGTGGCACGTCGCGGGCGCGTGGGCGCCGACGCCGCCATCGGCGTCATCACGACGGCGTCCTTCGCGCTCGGCGTCGCACTCTTCAGCAAGTTCGGATCCTCGGGACCGTCGTTCGACAATGCCCTCTTCGGCAGCATCCTCGGCATCACCAATAGCCAGATCATCTGGCTCGTCGTCGTGATGATCTTCGCCGGGCTAGTCGTGCTCCTGCGCTACCGCGAACTGCTCTTCACCACTTTCGATCCCGACGTCGCGCAGGCATCGGGCATCAAGGTGGCGCGCGTCGAGGCGCTGCTCATGATCGTGCTGGCTCTGTCGATCCTGGTCACGCTGACGGTCATCGGCGTGACACTGGTGGCGGCCATGCTCGTCATTCCGGCCGTCATCGCGCGCATGCTCACCGACTCCTTCGGGCGCATGCTCGCCATCTCGACGGTCGTGGGGCTCGTGTGCGGGCTCGTCGGGATGTACCTCAGCTACTACGCCGGGGTCCCCTCGGGCACGATGATCGTTCTGGTGGGTGCCGTCGCATTCCTCGTGGTCTTCGGGGTCACCGGCATCCGCGGACGCGAGCGGGCAGCGGGTGTCGACGACCACACCGGACCGCGCGCGACAATCTCCGCATGACCCGACTCGAACCCGGCGTTCTCGCGCCCGCCTTCACCCTCCTCGACGACCACGGCGACAAGATCGCCCTGCGGTCCTACAAGGGCACGCCGGTGATCCTCTACGCCTACCCCGCCGCGATGACGCC
>CAYYZU010000423.1:0-1549 GCA_964476205.1 uncultured Actinomyces sp.
GCTCGTACATCTGCAGGAAGAACCACTGGTTCCAGTGGTAGTACTCCGGGTCGCACGTGTTGAGCACGCGGTCCCAGTCGAAGGAGCATGCGTAGCGGCGCATCGACGCCTTCTGCTGCGCGATGTTTTCGTAGGTCCACAGGCCCGGGTCCTCGCCGCGACGGATCGCGGCGTTCTCCGCGGGCAGGCCGAAGGCGTCCCAGCCGATGGGGTGCATGACGTTGAAGCCGCGCTGCACCCAGTAGCGGGCGATGACGTCGCCGAGGGCGTAGGCCTCGGCGTGACCCATGTGGAGGTCACCCGACGGGTAGGGGAACATGTCGAGGACGTACTTGGTGGGGCGCGGATCGCCTTCGACGCCGGAGCGGAAGGGCTGCAGGTCGTCCCAGACGGGCAGCCAGCGCGCCTGGATCTGCTCTACGTCGTATGTCTCGATGTCCTCGTCAGCCATAGCGGGGCGAGCCTACCGAGGCGGTCGCGGGGCCCCCGCCCCTAGGAGGCGTCCGCGCGCTCCGGGGCCCAGAAGGCCGCGATGAGGAGGGCGAGCGCGAAGGCGCCCATGACCCAGTAACTCAGGTCGCCCAGCGGCTCCCAGTAGACATCGGCCAGGGAGACGATCAGTGCCGACTCATCGAGGATCAGCGCCCAGCCGACGCCGAAGAGGATCGGCACCCAGGCTCGGTTCCCCCACGGACCGCCCTGCCCTGCGTGCAGCAGCATCATGAAGGTGAGCACCGCGAGGATGATGAGGCCGAAGACCATGTGGTGGATGTGCAGGCCGTCGATCATGAGCCCACCCTCGGTGCCGGCACCGCGCAGGTGCAGCGTGGTGGTGATCAACCGCGTCACAAGGGCGGTGACGACGAACGCCGCCAGGGCCCAACGGGCGTGCCAACGGGGTCCACGGGTCACGACACCCGGATTCGGATCCGCTATCTGGGCCACAGCCGAAGGCTAGCCTCGTCCCATGGCAGAGACAGCAGGTCAGCGCAAGGTCATCGGAGCCATCTGGCTCATCGCGGCGATCGTGAGCATCGGGGCGGCGTTCGCCGTCCAGCCGGTGTCCGACTGGGGCTTCTTCGGCTATCTCATCGCGGCCGCCATGGTCCTCATGGGCATCACCGGTGCGTGGATGCTCATCACGGGTCGCGGCCAGATCTGGAGCGGTAAGTCGAGCCTCAAGTCCCGGCGCATCCTCTCGATCATCGGCATCATCGGGGCGACGATCCTCGTGATCGGCTACCTCGTGAGCGACTGGTCCAACTGGACAGCCAACGACGTCCTGTCGATCGGAGTCTGGGTCGCCATCGGCGCGATGTTCATCGAGGGGCTCATCAGCACCCGAGACGCCTAGGCCATCGCCAGCGTCGGGATCGCGAGGACGAATCCGGCCTGCGCCAGCTGGTAGGTCACCATCACGGTGACCCGGCCGCCCGGTGCCGGGCCGACGAAGCGCCCCCAGGCGAGCAGCGCATCCGAGGTGAGGAAGAGCAGCGACGCCACGGCCACGACGAGAGACGTCGACCCGACTGCCAGCACGACGACCACG
>CAYYZU010000424.1:0-1549 GCA_964476205.1 uncultured Actinomyces sp.
AGTACGGCGATCCGGAGATCCCGGAGCAGCTCGACTGGCTGCTGGGCTACTCGCCCTACCACCGTGTCACCGAGGGCACGGAGTACCCCGCCACGATGTTCGTCGCCTTCGACAACGACACGCGCACCGACCCCATGCACGCGCGCAAGATGTGCGCAGCCGTGCAGCACGCGACGACCTCGGATCGCCCCGTCGTCTTCCGCGGTGAGGGTGACGTGGGTCACGGGGCCCGCTCGCTCAATCGGTCGATAGACGAGGCCGCAGACACCCTCGCCTTCGTCGCCCGCTGGACCGGCCTCCAGAGCTAACGCTCGTCGCCGCGTGCCTTCTGCGTCAGCGTCGCCAACACCATGGCTGCGCCCCACGGGCCCATGACCCAGATGGGCCAGTAGTAGCCGGGCGAGTCACCACCGGCGACCCACGAAGCGAGCCAGACGACGTTGACGATCACCGAGACGCCGAGCCAGGACGCCCATCCTGCACGCAGGTCACGCCGCCGTTTGGCTGCCTTCCGGTCGAGCTCCTGCGACGCGGGCAGCGCCGGGGCGTGCGCGGGCAGGTCTGCCGTGATCGGAGCGAGGTCACCGTAGGTTCTTGCAGCGTGCACCTCATCGAGCCTGGCCTCGAGCTCCGACTGGGTGATGCGACCCTCGGCAAAGGCTTCGCGCAAGACGGCCGCGGTGGCGTCGCGATCAGCATCCCCCGCCCGCTGAGCGGGGTCTGGTGTTGCCATGGCCTCAGCCTAGTGCCGGAACTGCGGGAATCTCCTCTCCGCGCGAGGATGGGAGCGTGAAGCGGCTCTGCCTCGTGACCGGCGCGACGGGATACGTCGGCGGCCGCCTTGTCCCGCGACTCCTCGAAGCCGGCTTCCGCGTGCGCGTGCTGGTGCGCAACGCCGAACGCATCCGCGACCTGCCGTGGGCAGACCACGTCGAGGTCGCCGTAGGCGATGCCTTCGATCCAGAGGCGATCCGCTCGGCCCTCTCAGGGGTGGACGTCGCCTACTACCTCCTCCACTCCCTCCAGCAGGGCTCCGCGCGAGCACGTCGGGCGGATCGCCTATCTCGGCGGACTCGCACCGGAGACGCCCGCTGACAAGATGAGCCGCCACATGCGTTCGCGCTCGCAGGTGGGCGAGATTCTCAGGTCGTCGGGCGTGCCCACGTGCGAATTGCGTGCCGCGGTCGTCATCGGATCTGGATCGGCATCCTTCGAAATGCTGCGCTACCTCACCGAGCGACTCCCCGCGATGATCACGCCCCGATGGGTTCGTCAGAAGACGCAGCCCATCGCCATCCGTGACGTGCTCCGCTACCTCGTGCTGGCCGGCGACCTGCCCCCAGAGGTCAATCGCGCCTTCGATATCGGCGGCCCCGAGGTGATGACCTACCAGGCGATGATGCAGCGCTACGCGGCCGTGGCCGGCCTGCCGAAGCGGCTCATCCTGCCCATCAACCTGCTCTCCCCGGGACTGTCTAGCCACTGGGTCGGTCTCGTCACCCCGGTGCCGCGCCGGCTCGCGCGACCCCTCGTCGAGTCCCTCCGTCAT
>CAYYZU010000425.1:0-1547 GCA_964476205.1 uncultured Actinomyces sp.
TACTTCGGCGTCAACATCTTCGTCAACAGCCTGCACTCGTACGCCGGCCTCTAGGCCGCGCCTTCGTTGAGTGGCGACTCGTGCTGAGGTTCTTCGGCGTGTCGCGTGCACAAGCCGCCAGTGAACGAACGTAGGAGAGTTATGCGGGCGCCTGGCCGTCGGCTTCGCCACGCCGGCGCTTCATGCGCTCGGCCCACGCGTCGTCGCTGAGCTGGCGGAGGAACGTCGGATCGTCATCGGGAGCCACGGGACCGCGTCGGCGACGGCGGCCCTGCCCGCGGGGCCGGCCACCGAGCAGCCACAGGACGCCGCCGAGGAGCGGGATGAGCACCACGATGAGCAGCCAGACGAACTTCGGGAGGGTACGCACGGTGGAGCCCGAGGTGCGCAGGACGTCGACGATGAACCAGATGTAGACGGCCAGTCCCAGCAGGACCGCGATAACCCTGAGCATGCTCACCTCCCGCGACCACGATAACCCCCCGGTGTGCTCACCGCGCGGCCGCGGCTGGCCCCCGTGCGCGACAGCGGAGCGGCTGCGCCATAACGTGGAGGGATGCGCGGGATCGTGATCTACACGGGGCTTCGTCTGGCCCTTCTCGCCGGTGTCTGGCTCGTCATCCAGATCGTCACCCCCATGCGCGGCCTGCTGGCCATCGCTGTCGCGCTGGTCATCTCCGGTGTCATCAGCTTCGTCGCCCTCGACCGTCCCCGTGATCGCGCGAGCGCGGGCCTGTCAGGAGTCTTCCGGCGCATCGACGAGCGCATCGAGCGGAGCAAGGTGGCTGAGGACTTCGACGACGAGCCTCCAGCTTCAGGACAGGGCGAGTCCCGCTCCGAGAAGGAGGCCATAGGCCAGGACGAGCAGCCCGGTGGCCTGGAGGACGGGCACGAGGGCGCGTCCGGTGGCACCGCCCACGACGGCGAGCACGGGCCGAAGGGCGAGGGCAGCGGAGACGATGCCGAGCCACGCGAAGGGCAGGCCGAGTCCGCCAGGTAGGGCGAGCGGGGGGATCACGGCGAAGGCCGACACGATGAGCACCACGTAGCCGACGCGCGTGGCGCGATCACCCATTCGTACGGCGAGGGTGCGCTTGCCGACGGCCGCGTCCGTGGGGATGTCCCGCAGGTTGTTGGCGACGAGTACGGCGCAGATGAGCGCTCCGACGCCGATCGAGGCGACCCAGGCTGCCGTGGGGATGGCGAGTGCCTGGACGTACGCCGTGCCGACCACAGGGACCACGCCGAAGAACACGAAGACGAAGATCTCGCCAAGTCCGATGTAGCCGTAGGGCTTGGGGCCGCCGGTGTAGAGCCACGCGGCGAGCAGCGCGACGGCCCCGAGGCCGAGCAGCCACCACTGACCGGTGAGCGCGACGAGCACGAGCCCGGCGATCGCCGACACGAGCAGGCTCGCCAGCGCGGCGCGGCGCACCTGCCCGGGCGCCGCGAGACCCTGCCCGACGAGCCGCACAGGGCCCACCCGCTCCCTGTCCGTGCCGCGGATCCCGTCGCTGTAGTCGTTGGCGTAGTTGGCACCGATCTGA
>CAYYZU010000426.1:0-1533 GCA_964476205.1 uncultured Actinomyces sp.
CCATCGACGACCTGCTCGACAAGTCCGACTCCAAGTACTCCCTCGTGATCTACGCCGCCAAGCGCGCGCGTCAGATCAATGCCTACTACTCCCAGCTGGGAGAGGGCTTGCTCGAGTACGTCGGCCCGCTTGTCGAGACGCACGTCCAGGAGAAGCCGCTGTCGATCGCGATGCGTGAGATCGACGCCGGCCTGCTCACCTCCGAGCCCTTCGACCCCGCGGCAGAGGTCGCGGTTGCGGTCGTCGAGGAGGACCTGACCTGAGCGCGCGCATCCTCCTCGGCGTCTCCGGGGGCATCGCCGCCTACAAGGCATGCACCCTGCTGAGGATCCTGCGCGAGGCCGGCCACGACGTGCGCGTCGTCCCGACAGCATCGGCGCTCCGCTTCGTCGGAGCACCGACGTGGGAGGCGCTGTCGGGTCATCCGGTGAGCGATTCGGTGTGGTCCGACGTTCCCGCCGTACCTCACGTGAGCCTCGGCCGCTGGGCCGACATCGTCGTCGTAGCTCCGGCGAGTGCGAACCTCCTCGCCCGCGCCGCATCCGGCATGTCGGATGACCTGCTCACCGCGTCGCTGCTGACCACAACGGGCCCTGTCCTCATGGCTCCTGCCATGCACACCGAGATGTGGGAGCACCCGGCGACGCGCGCCAATGTCGCGACCCTGCGGAGCAGGGGAGTGCAGATCATCGAGCCGGCGGTAGGCCGTCTGACGGGGGCGGATTCCGGCGCCGGTCGCCTGCCCGAGCCCGAGGACCTGGCCCGACTCGTGGACGAGGCCCTGGAGCCGCCCGCTCGCGACCTGGCTGGCAGGCACCTCGTGGTGTCCGTGGGCGGCACCCGCGAGGACCTCGACCCCGTGCGCTTCCTGGGCAATCGCTCGAGTGGGCGGCAGGGCTTCGCGATCGTCGAGCGAGCCCTGGCACGCGGAGCCGAGGTCACCGCGGTGGTGGGCACCGTGGAGGCCGCCGTGCCCGCAGGGGCCCGAGTCATCGCAGCGACCACTGCATCGGAGATGCGCGAGTCACTGCTCGCCGAGCAGTCGTCCGCGGATGCCATCGTCATGGCGGCTGCCGTCGCTGACTTCAGGCCGGAGGCCACGTCGACGACCAAGATCAAGAAGTCCGATGACCATGAGCCGGAGCCCATCCGTCTCGTGCGCAATCCCGACATCCTCGTCGAGCTCGTGTCGCGCAAGGCCGACGATCAGGTCGTGGTCGGATTCGCGGCCGAGACCGCTTCCTCCGAAGAGGAGCTCCTCTCGCTCGCGCGCACCAAGGCCGCCCGCAAGGGCTGCGATCTTCTCGTCGTCAATGACGTCGGCGGTGGTCGGGTCTTCGGCCGAGACGAGACCACCGTGTGGGTGCTGGCCGCGGGCGGTCAGGTGCTCCGGGAGGTCTCCGGTGGGAAGTCCGGCGCGGCCGACGCCGTGCTCGACGAGGTGGCCAAACTGCTGCCGCCCCTCACGCGCACGCACGCCTGAATCCGATAGGGTCGCCGCGTCAAGAGCGCCAGCATCAAGCCCCGGCTCGC
>CAYYZU010000427.1:0-1531 GCA_964476205.1 uncultured Actinomyces sp.
CCAAGACCGTGTCGCGGTGGGTGCAGGCCGGCAAGCTCTCCGCCGTGCGCACCCTCGGCGGGCATCGTCGCTACCGCGCATCCGAGGTCTACGCACTGCTGGACGAGACGGGCATCGGGGCGCCCGTCGATATGATCGCGCCCTGACCTCACCACCGTGGGGTCACGGCGACGCCCGACCTGAGCGAGACACGGTTGCGGTGCGCCGCTACCTTTCCGGGCATGATCTCTCGCATGCGTCGCGTCGCCACTCTGCTCCTCGCCGCTGCCGGGTTCGCTGTCACCGCCGCCCCCCAGGCGTACGCTGCCCCGCCCGTAGATGCGCCGCCGAAGTCCTACCTGTACGTCGTGGATGCGTCGAACATCACCGTGATCCCCTCTGCGAGCGGCAAGCGGGCGAAGGTGATCGTCATGAATGCCCGGGTGACGCGATTCACCGATCGCCCCTACCGTCAAGAGGTGCGCATCACTGTCGAGCAGATGCTCAAGGAGTTCCAGTGGGATGGCGCGACCAAGAAGTGGGGCGATCCCACACCCAACGCGGGAGTCTCGGTCGCGGGTCAGCGCACCGAGATCGTCGACATCAGACGCTCGTCAGGTGACAAGGATCGACTGGTCCTCCACGTTAAGGACCTGCACGAGACCCTCAGGGCGATCAGTGGCGCCGGCGCGATCTTCATCGATGAGGAAGAGGAGTAGTCGATCAGGCGGCAAGCACTCAGACTGTCAGTGCCGGGCCGAAGTACGCCGGGAACGTCGACTCGTGTGCGTCGCGCAGCTCCGCGAGAGTGAGGACGACTTCGCCCACCTGCAGCACCTGCTCGCCCGGATGACCGGCATCTGCACCGAGGCCTGAGTCGACCGCGCCGATGCGATGTGCCGGCAGGCCGCGCGCGGCGCACATCGCGGTGAAACGCATCTCCTCCGAGCGCGGCACGACGACGATCGCGCGGCCCGGCGACTCCGACCAGAGGAAAGTCGCCATGTCGAGGCCGTCGGGTGCCCATACGCGCGCGCCCACGCCAGAGCGCAGTGCCATCTCGACGAGTGCCTGCGCGACTCCACCGTCGGCGATGTCGTGGGCCGCAGTGAGCATGCCGTCGCGCGATCCGGCGATGAGGATCTCGCCGAGCAGCTTCTCGCGCGCGAGATCGGCACGCGGGGGCAGGCCGCCGAGGTGGCCGTGCATCACATGCGCCCATTCGCTGCCGGCGAAGTCCTCGCCGGTGTCGCCGAGCAGGTAGAGGATCTCGCCATCGGGGCCCCAGGCCATGGGGGTGCGGCGTTCGACGTCGTCGATGACGCCGAGCACTCCGACGACCGGTGTGGGCAGGATCGCGGTGTCGCCCGTGGAGTTGTAGAAGCTCACGTTGCCCCCGGTGACGGGGATGCCGAGCTCGAGGCAGCCGTCGGCGAGGCCGCGCACTGCCTCGGCGAAGGTCCACATCACGCCGGGATCCTCGGGTGAGCCGAAGTTCAGACAGTTGGTGACCGCGAGCGGCTTCGCCCCGGTGGTCGCGACATTGCGATAG
>CAYYZU010000428.1:0-1526 GCA_964476205.1 uncultured Actinomyces sp.
ACCGGGAGTGGCACTTCTTCCGCAACTTCATCTCCAACGTCGAGATGACCCTGGCCAAGACCGACCTCTCCATTGCCGAGCGCTACGTCGACGGACTGGTCCCCGAGCACCTGCGTCATGTCTTCGACGACATCCGGGACGAGTACGAGCGCACCGTCGCCGAGTTGCTGCGGATCACCGGCGAGTCGGACCTGCTGGCCGCCAATCCCACACTGCACCGCACCTTCGGCGTCCGGGACACCTACCTGCTCCCCCTGCACGAAATGCAGGTGCGCCTGCTCCAGCGTGTCAGGGCGCTCGAGGATCCCAGCCTGGAGTTGCGTCGCGCACTGTCGGTGACGATCAACGGTATCGCCACGGGCCTGCGCAACACGGGCTGAACCACCCCGGTGCCCTAGCCAACTACCGTGGGGCTGCGATCACGACACGGTTGGAGCGCACGTTGCCTTCAGCCGTGAAGTAGACGTAGGCGCGTCGGCTCGTCCGCCGCTGCCACGCGAAGGTGCCGTCGGCGGCGACCGCACGCGCACCGCAGTCGACATAGACCGACTGGCCCGCCAGGCGCACGTGGGCTCGCACGACCGGGGCCAGCAAGTTCGACGCCACTCCCGTGACGAAGACCCTTCCCGCCTCTCGGCCAGAACCCGCACGACCCACGATGAGGATCGTCGCGGCGGGGGGAGGCGCAGGCGCGTCCGCAATCGTCACCTGGAGCGTCGATGTCGCCCGCTCACTGCCCGCGGTTGCCGTGATGGTGTGCTGAGTGAGCACATGGGCAACCGTGGGCGTCCCCGAGACCACGCCCGACCTCGGATCGAGGCTCAGTCCAGCGGGCAGTACTGGCTCGATTGCGTACGTCGGGGGCTGGGCGAAATTCGCGGCGACCAGGACCGCCGTCGCCGTCACCGGCGTGCCCACGATTCCGTCGAGCACCTGCGTCGCGGGCGACAGTGCGGGCGGACTCGGAGTAGGCGCGGGTCCTGGCCCAGGTCCGGGTCCTGGCCCAGGGCCGGGGGCGCTCGTCGCGGTGAACGTGGTCGACGTGGGCACCGGGCTCGTCATGAGGCTGTAGGTGCCTGCCTGGGATGGCGTGTAGGAACCTGTCCCGTCTCCGCTGCCGTCGACCGTCACGGTGATCGTCGAGGTGGACGCATTGGGCGCGGTGACCTGGACCGTCTGCGTACTGCTCGCCGGGAAGTCGAGGAGGATGACGCTCGTCGGCGTCCCCACCGTCACGGTGCCCGCGGTCATCATCGGAGAGTTGGGTGGAGCCAGGGTCGGCTGCGATCCGGTCAATGCCGTCGAGGACCCCCTGCCGTTGACGGCGGTGATCACGAAGGAATGCCAGGACGCCGACGTGAGCCCGGTCGCGGTATAGGTGGTCGAGGCCACTCGGACGGCCGCTCCTCCATCGACGCTCACGTCATAGCCGGTCACGGCAGAGCCTCCGTTGTCCGCCGGCGCAGACCAGTTCGCCGTGATATCCGTCGACGTGACCCCGCTGAAGACGAGCGCAGTGGGCGGAT
>CAYYZU010000429.1:0-1524 GCA_964476205.1 uncultured Actinomyces sp.
CTTCCCGGGGGACCGGCGGAACCGCCTAGCGGGCGTCGAGGTCGATGCCGAGGCGCCGGGCCGAGCGGACCCGCGAGTACACCCCTGCCGCATTCAGAACCGCGTTCCCAGCCAGCGGAAACGCGGTTGAGGGCGCGCCAAGGCGCACAAGTTCACGTCGTCGGGTCCGGGGGACCGGCGGAACCGCCTAGCGGGCGTCGAGGTCGATGCCGAGGCGGCGGGCCGAGCGGACCCGCTGGCGGGCCGAGCGCATGCGGCGCAGGCGCTTGACCAGCATGGGATCGAAGGCCAGGGCCTCCGGCGTGTCGATCAAGCCATTGAGAATCTGGTAGTACCGAGTGGAACTCATCTCGAAGAGATCGCGGATCGCCTGCTCCTTGGCGCCGGCGTACTTCCACCACTGGCGCTCGAACTCCAGGATGCGCCGATCACGGTCCGAAAGCGCAGCAGCTGCCTGATCGTGGTCGAGGCGAGCAGCGCCCGAGTCCATGCTGACGACTCCTTCGGGGAAAGACGAGTGCTGTGCAGCACCCGGAGTGGTCCCGTCATCGTAGGAGGTGGCGGGGGTCAAGTCATTCACCGGCCGTGCCGCGAGTCGCGGACTTGCCATCGAGGCGATCGGCGACATCCCGGATGTCCTGCTCGACGGCCTTGAGATGCGCGAGCAATTCGTCGAGCTTCGAGTCCGCAACGGCCGCCTGTGACGCCTGTGACTTCTGTGACGCTGCAGCACTCGAGGCATTGCCGGAGTTGATGAAGCGACTCGCTACGGCAGCCGTGACGGCGCCCACTGCGGCCGCTCCCGTGAACATGATGAGGACCGCGATGACTCGGCCCCCGACGGTCACCGGCGTGAAGTCGCCGTACCCGACGGTCGTGACCGTGACGAAGGCCCACCAGGTCGAGTCTCCGAAGCTCGTGATGTTGGCGCCGGGGGTATTGATCTCGAACATCAGGGTGAAGAGCGCACCGAAGAGCACCACGAAGGTCACGGCATAGACGGCGTAGAGGCCGACGATCTTGGCCAGGGCATTGCGATCCCGGGCCACCCGCATGACCGCAGCGATGACGAGCAGGATGCGCAGCGGGGGGAAGAGCAGCGCGACCATGAGCGGCCAAGCTCGCTTGACGAAGTCCTTCTTCTTCGGATCCAGCACGAATCGGATGAAGAGGTCCAGGGCGAAGATTCCCCAGGTGATGATGCTGAGCGTCACACCCTCGCGCCGGTAGATGGGCGACAGGGCGGGCGACCAGGTGAAGAACGTCGAAACCAGCCAGGTGATCGACACGACGAACATCGGGACGGACGAGAAGTTGTCGTACCACCGTTGCGCAGGCGTGAGCGTCGCCGGGTCGGGAGCCGCGAAGTAGCGCGTCCAGAAGCCGGGGTGCTTGCGCGCGGGCGCGCTTGGCTGGGGGGTAGGGGCAGGGCTGGCCATGACGCAAGCCTCTCAGACGTCGACGGGCATTAGCGGGATCGCTGCCGCCAGCGGATGATCGTCCAGGAGAAGAAGTAGCCCATCC
>CAYYZU010000430.1:0-1521 GCA_964476205.1 uncultured Actinomyces sp.
TGGGAGTGCGTGGAGCAGACCTCACAGTTGTGAGGCGCTCCTCACGGGGTCTTCGGGATCCGAAGTTCGACGACGGTCCCCTTGGCCCCGGGCCCGCGGCTCCACTGCGCACCGAGCACACGGCACCAGGTGTCGATGAGCGTCGTGCCAAATCCTGACGTGACGTCACGGGACAAGCCGATGCCATCGTCGGCCACGGTGACGACGATGTCGGGCGCGGCGTACCCGATGGTGATCACGCAGTGCTCGGCGTCACCGTGCATGGCGGAATTGAGCAGGCACTGCTCGACGACGCGATAGATGCCCAGGCGTAGGTCTTCGGGTACTTCGACCTCGGAGGATTGCGTGCACGTGACCGTCATCGCGGGCCGGTAGGTCTCGGAGAGTTCCTCAACCGCCGAGACGAGGTCGACCTCGCTGAGATTGGGGCTGAGGGCATGCACGGCACGACGTACATCCAGAGTGCGCAATTCCTCGAGCTGGTCCACCACCCGTGAGACCTCGGCATCGCGATCAGGAATGGGCTTCAGGGAACGACGCAGGCGCAGACACGCGGCGATGAGGCCTGCCTGCACGCGATCGTGCAGCACGAGTGACACTTGCCTGCGTATCTCCTCGTCGGCACTGAGCAGTGCCTCAGCTTGCTGGCGCAGGGCAGCGAGCGCATCGTCGGCACGGTCTACCTGGGCCTGCAGGCGCCGCTGGGACGCGCCGAGAATCGCCAGGATGATGAGGGCGAAGACCATCGAGCGGGCGAACGTGAAGATGAAGTTGGCCGCCGGGTCGAAGTTGCGGAAGTCGAGCGCCGTATCCGTCGCGAATCTCACGGCGTTGCTCGCGAGGCATGCCATGGCAACGGCGGCGAGGTATCCGGGAAGGCGCGCGGTGGCCTCAGGAGCGAAGCGTCGGCACAGCCAGAAGACAGCTCCCGCGACGCCGCCGACCGCGATGGCCGACCCGATGATGCGCGGGGCCGTAGGGAGGGTGAGCGAGTACGACGTGGTAGCGAGGGCGAAGATTCCTGTGAGGAATCCCAGGGGGAGCGGGCGTAGCGGCCACGGGCCGATCCACTGCCACCAGCGCATGTCGCTCACGGTCCGTCGATGGCGTGATCGTCGTGGATGATCGCGAGATAGGCGAGCACCGCGCGGGTACGCCGATCATCGGAGGAGGTCGCGTCCGGGATGAGGATCCGATAGACGGCTGAGAGGTCTTGACGCACCGCGTCGTGCGAGATGTTGAGGCGGCGCGCGATCTCGGGTGAGGCGACCCCGGCGGCCGCCATGCCCATGACGGCCCGCTGGCGCATCGTCATCTGCTCGAGCGGGGAAGGAGCTCCGGGAGAATCTGCGTCCAGGACGTTGGTGATGCCGCGGGCGGTTTCGCGCAGGGTGTGGACGAGCATGTCCATGTCGAGGTCACCCGACTTGGGCAGCGTCGCCCATCCGATGAGCGCGTCGGCCGGCACCGTGCGCGCGACAGTGTTGAGCCGGAACTGCGAGTGGATGACGATGCCAATGT
>CAYYZU010000431.1:0-1516 GCA_964476205.1 uncultured Actinomyces sp.
GGTAGCCCTCGTATTGCCCGCGCACGACGTCGTCCGCCGCGAGCGGCCGGATCGCACGGAAGACATCCAGGCGACGGTCGCCGATGGGATCGTCGCTCGCACCGGGCGGCTCCATGAGGACGAGGGCAAGCACCTGGAGCAGGTGATTCTGCACGACGTCGCGAAGTGTGCCGACGCGGTCGTAGAACGAGCCGCGGTCCTCGACGCCGAAGTCCTCGGCCATCGTGATCTGGATGGACTCGACGTACTCACGGCGCCACAGCGGCTCCAGCCACGCATTGGAGAAGCGCACGTACTCGATGTCCTGCACCGGCTCCTTGCCCAGGTAGTGGTCGATGCGCAGGATCTGGTCCTCGCGCAGCACGCGATGCAGGCGTTCGTTGAGCTCGATGGCGGTGTCGAGGCTCGTGCCGAATGGCTTCTCGACGGCCACCCGGCAATCCGCTGTGAGGTCGGCGGCACCCAGTTGCTCGACGACAGGCCCGAAGAGCGACGGCGGGATCTCGAGGTAGAAGAGCGGACTCTTCATGCCCTTCATGTGCGTGGCCAGTCGCGTGTAGAGCCCGGCGTCGGTGAAGTCGCCGCCGAGATAGGTCATGCGCTCGGTCAGCCGGGTGAGGACCGCCTCATCGACCTGCTCCCCCGCGGCCTCCATCACGGTGTGCACGGCCTCGCGCGTCATCGCCCACAGGTCCTCGTCGTGGATGTCGTTGGCGGCGACGCCGATCACAGGCACGGAGAGGAGCCCACGCTTCTCGAGGTGGTAGAGCGCGGGGAGGGTCATCTTGTGGGCCAGGTCGCCCGTGATACCGAAGATGACCAGGGCATCCGAGGGTGCGGTGGCGGCAGAGTGACTCATGACATCCCTAGAGGTAGAGGCCGGTGTGATCGTCTGCGTGACGTGACGAAGCGACGGCGTGGACGTCGCGCTCGCGGAGGAGGACGTACTCGAGGCCGTGGAGCTCGATGGAGCCTCGATCCTCGGGCTCGAAGAGGACCCGATCGCCCACCTCGATGGTGCGCACGGTCGGCCCGATCGCCACGACACGGGCCCACGACAGCCGGCGACCCACCTGTGCCGTGGCCGGGATGACGATGCCGCCGGTGGAGCGCCGCTCGCCCTCGTCCGCACCTGGGCGCACGAGGACGCGATCGTGCAGGAGCCGTATGGGCACCGAGCCGTCGGGTCGCGGGGTGGTGTCAGGTGCGTCGATGGTGCTCGTCATGCGCGGGGGCCTAGTGGCAGTGGCAGCGGCGGCTGCGGCGCCAGCGGCGGAAGACCACCAGGGTGACGACCACGCCCGCTGCGATGGCGACTCGCTCCGGGCGGATCCCGCCGTACTCGTCGGTGAAGACACCCTTGACCTTGGCCACACCGCGGTGCACGAGCGCCTGCGGAGTCGTCTCAGCCTTGAGCTGCTCGATCGTGGACGCGAGGCTGTTGCGCGCCTCCGCAATCTCCGCCTCCAGCTGCGCGGCCGAGGGCGCGGAGCCCTGCTCCGGGGTCTGGGTCACG
>CAYYZU010000432.1:0-1513 GCA_964476205.1 uncultured Actinomyces sp.
GAGTTGTCGAAGCGGATGGTGAGTGCCGTGGCCTCCTGCGCAGGGACCGTGATGGTGCCGCGTCCGGACACGATGTCGGTCGTCTCTCGGCCGTTGACCGTGACCGTGACACGCAGCGGCCTGCTGGCCACCAGGTCCGGGTCGATATCGAGCCGCACTCCACGCACGCGGCGAGGCTCACCCCACGTGAGCGAGAGCTCGGGGCGATCGTCCAGGGGCGAGGCAAGCCATGACGTCGAGAGGACGCCATCGACGGCCGCCTGAGGTCGATTAGCTGCGTCGCTAGTGAACACACTCGTTGCTTCCGCCCGCGGGGAGATGGGGAGCGCGGGTGTGAGCAGCCGATCGAGAGCAGCCCCGGACCGCGGGCGCACCCACATGCGCAGTCGGTAGTCCCCTGGTGCAGCTACCTGCACGATGCGCTGGATGCCGGTGCGCTCCTCGCCCGCGCGGCCTAGTTGGGGCGTGCAGACGAGTTGTCCCGCGACGGCGGCACATCCGGTCTGCTCCCCTTTGCGCGCCGTGAGCACGATCGGGCCACCGTCGGCGACACCGGCCGCGCTCACGCGTCGGGTGATGTCCAGGCCCGGAATCTGCACCTCGCGCAATCCGAAAGCCTCCCCCGGCCCCCCGTCGATGACCGATGCGAGTGTGAGGCGGAGCGTGCGCGTGGCACCCGGGGGCACGGGAAGCCGCTGCGGCTGGTCGGTCGCGGCCACGGGCACGGTGACCTCGCCAGCATCCGTCGTGACCGTGACCGAGGCGGGTTCGATGCCGGCGATCTCGCCCACCACGAGTCGCACCGTCACCGATGACGCAGTGAAGGGCTCGTTGGCGGTGACCTGCCACCACTGGCCGACGCCGCTCTCGAGTTCACCGGATACCCATGCGGTGACGGGGTCACCGTCGAGGGCCGCCCAGGGCTGCGCTGCGCTCGACCGTGCACGCAGCGCGGTCACCTCGCTGCCACTCGACGACGCGGCGACCGTGCCGCCGCCGTAGATGGCGATCGCCTGCCGACCTTCAGGAGAGACGGGGAAGTAGTCGTGGACGCGGCGGTCCTGGACGTAGGGCTCGTCCTCGGCCAGAGTCTGAGATCGGTTATCGCGCGTGGACCCGACGCTCACCTCGCTGCGTCGGAATCCATCGGTCACCGCATAGGCGAGGCCGATCCCCTCGATCTGCTCGAGCGGCTCCTCGTCACCTTGCACGACCACCGACTCGCCCCCGAGAACATCGGCATCGGCGAGATCCACGACGGACTCGGCAGAGCCCGATGAGACCGTCACGCGTGTGGCGTCGCGCAGGGCGACGCGCGGATCGGCGGGCGCCAGCGGCGAGTCGACGCGCCACACCTCGACGGCCGCCACGGTGTCCAGCAGTCCGTCGTCGATCACCGTGGTGGGTGTGCGATACGGCGGCAGCGCGGGACCGAAGCCAGCCACCGGGGTGAATCCTCCCGACCGTACGAGCGCCTGCCGGATAAGCACGCTGCGCGGGGTGGCGCTGCGTC
>CAYYZU010000433.1:0-1509 GCA_964476205.1 uncultured Actinomyces sp.
ACGGGCGGTAGACCTTGCCCTCGCCGAACTCCCCTTCGAGCTCGGCGAGCAGCGCGGTCATGGGTGCCTTGATGCACTCGTCGTACGTCGACCTATTCGTCGCCCACCACGCCTTGGTGTTGTGCGCGGTCAGCTGCTCGTAGAACGAGAAGGCCGCCGCAGGGAAGCCGGCAAACGTCATGACCGGAGGCTAGCCCGGCCCTGCGGGACAGGATCCGGTGGTCAGTTGCCGCCTGTGGCCCACTCGAACAGCATGGGAGCGCACGCAATCGACTTGGAACTGGTGCCCCAGGTGGCATGCCAGCATGGCAGCATCGTCCAGTCGTTGTTATCGCCGTCCACGAGTGAGTAGCTCACCAGAGTCTTGTCCGTGTAGAGGGTGTAGCCATTGCACGTGACCTGTGTGGCGAGCTTGAAGGTGGCATTGGACTTGCCCGAGGCCGAGATGGTGCTGCCCGGACAGGTGGTCCAGCCGCTCCCCGTATTGGATTGCCAAGAGACGCTTCCTGACGCATCGCCTCCCGCGGAGGCCTGATATCCGAAGTCACTCGTGATGGTCTGGGTCGACCAGTAGGTCGGATAGGCGCGCGACGAGGACTCCGCGCGGGAGATATTGATGCCGAACTCTGGCAGCACGCTCGGCAATCCGCTCGTGGCCGCACCGTTGAGTGTGGCCGTGAAGACGAGCTCACCCTTGGTATTGACGCGCGGGTCGGACACCTTGGCACTGCGGAAACTCATCGTCTCGCTGCCCGCGGCAAACCAGGTGATCGTGCTCTGCACGCCCGCACCCTTGCGATGACCCAACGCCGTCCAGGCCTTGGCCAGCTGCTTCGGGGTGTAGGTCCCCGACCGGTCGCCCTTGCCCTTGACTACACCGACCCAATCGATGACGGCATCGGCGGGCGCCTTGATCTTGTATGTCGACGACTTCACCTTGACGCTGTACGCCGTCTGGCCCTCGCCCCCCACGTGCACGAAGGCAGCACCGGCTGGCTTCAGCGTTGAACCGGCAGCTCCAGCCGAGAGGGGAAGGGACGCGAGGGCAACGGTCGATCCGAGGATGGCTGCCGCTGCGACGAAGCCACGTGCACGGGACATCTTCATGGACACTTCCCGGGATAGATGAGGGTCGGTCGGGCGCCCAGTCTGTCCGAGAACGGCGGACCTTCGCTCGCCACAGGCCCGAATACCGTGCTGGCACGGCATGAGACGCGCTGGTATGGCATGAGGAATGCGTGAGGGGCGGCTCCCTCTCGGGAGCCGCCCCTCACGTGAAGCGGGATTGCTGGGGACTAGAAGTCCCTCTGCTGGGGACTTCTGACTGACGTCAGAAGTCCATGCCGCCCATGTCGCCGCCCGGCATCGCCGGGGCCGACTTCTCGGGCTTGTCCGCCACGACCGCCTCGGTCGTGAGGAAGAGGCCCGCGATGGACGCGGCGTTCTGCAGCGCCGAGCGGGTGACCTTGGCCGGATCGATGATGCCGGCCTTGATCATGTCGACGTACT
>CAYYZU010000434.1:0-1505 GCA_964476205.1 uncultured Actinomyces sp.
AGCCCCCGTGATGAGGGCGCGGCGACCAAGGGCGGGGTCGTGGGCTGGTGGGTCTGCGGACATGGGAAACCTCCTCCGGGAGTTGACGGGGTTAGTGTGCGCCGATCGGGCGCCGCTGTACGGCAAACTCCCCAACAGGCGGGGGTCTCGGATCGCCTCGGGGCCCTAGCGGGGCAGGGTCACGCGGACGAGCAATCCGCCCTCGGGGGCGTCACCCAGTGTCACCGTGCCGCGGGCATCCGCCACCGCCGAGGCCACGATCGACAGGCCCAGGCCGGACCCGGGGATCGCGCGGGCGTCGGGCGTGCGGTGGAAGCGGTCGAAGACGGTCGCCCGCTCGCTCTCCGGGATGCCCGGCCCGCCGTCGCGCACCTCGATGACGGCCTCGTCCTTGCTCGCGCGCACCTCCGCGACGATCGGTGCGGGTGCGGGTGCGAACTTCGCGGCGTTGTCGAGCAGGTTGCCGACGATCTCGGCCATGCCCACCGGATCCACGCGAAGCAGCACGGGCTCGCGCGGCACCTCGACAGTCACCACCCGCTGGGTGCGGCGCGTGAGCCGCTCCGCCGCTGCCGTCACCGCGCCGCGAATGTCGAGCTCCACCACCTCGCGAACGGGCTCATCGCGCGCCGCGAGCGCGAGCAGTTCTTCCACGAGTCGGCCGAGCTCATCGAGCTCCGCCTGCGCCGCCGTGAGCGACTCCTGGGTCGTGGGATCCGTTGCCGTGCGCGCCGCGAACTGCACGTTGGCGCGCAGCGCGGCGAGCGGCGTACGCAGCTCATGGCCGGCGTCCTGCACGAGCTGCTCCTGCTGCTCTTGCGAGCGACGCAGTGAGTCCTGCAATGCGGTCGTCGCCTGGACCACGTCGACGACCTCGCGTGGAGCGCCCGGGCGCGCCTCGGGCGCGTCGGCGGACTCCCCGCGCGTAAGCGCGCGCATGGCGTCGGCGACCTCCTCCAGCGGGATCGTGGAGCGGCGTACGGCCAGGACGCCGATGCCTGCCCCGACGCCGACGGCAGCAAGGCCGACGACCGCAAGGATGGAGGCGAGACCGACGAGGATCGTCTGGGTCTCCTCTAGTGAGCGCACGGCTCGCGCAGCCGCCCCGTCGACGACCGCCACGGTGAGGACGCGCACCTGCTCGCCGTTGGGCGCGACGCGCGTGGAATAGGCCTGGGTGCCCGGCGGCGACTCCGCGATGCGGATGTCCTCCGCATCGGCCGGCAGGTCGAAGGACTCGCGATCGACCTCGAAGACCTCACCGTCAGCGAGCACGGCGTCGACGAGCACCGTCGGCTGGCCCGAGATGGGCGGGCGCACGATCGGCGGGGCATCCTCCGCGGGCTCGAGGAAGATGCCGGCCTCCAGGCGCGACTGCAGTGAGGAGTCCACGCTGCCCATGAGCGCACTGCGGGTGAGGAACCACACGCCGATGGCCAGACCCACGACCGACAGCGCGACAGCGACGGCGACGATGAGCGCGACGGTGGTGCGCAGGGACCGCA